>JBIKRC010000347.1:0-2823 GCA_044349375.1 Limnohabitans sp. | reverse complement strand
GGCCCAAGGCCTGGCCGCTGCGCCTGAGGCCTTCCTCGGTCTGCTCAAAGGCAAAAACTTTGGCAAACAATTGGTCAAGCTGATCTGAGGCCAGGCGCATGTCCGATCTGATCCTCCACCATTACCCGACCTCGCCGTTTGCCGAGAAAGTCCGGCTGATCCTGGGCTACAAACAACTGGCCTGGAAGAGCGTGTTCATTCCGATGATCATGCCCAAGCCCGATCTGACGGCGCTCACCGGTGGCTACCGCAAAACGCCGGTGCTGCAGATCGGCGCTGACCTCTATTGCGACACCGCCTTGATTTGTGATGTGCTGGAGCATTTGGCCCCCGCGCCCGCTCTGTACCCTGACGCCGTCAAAGGTGCAGCGCGCATCGTGGCGCAGTGGGCCGACAGCGCTTTGTTCATGGCGTCCATGGCCTACAACTTCCAGCCCGCTGGCGTGGCGCAGGTCTTTGCGGGCGCGCCTGCTGAGGGCGTGCAGGCTTTTGTGGCAGATCGCACGGCCATGCGCGGTGGCGCGGCCCGCATGGCGTCCGCAGACGCTACTGGCACGTACAAAAGCTACCTGCGCCGGATCGCCAGCATGCTGCACGGGCAAGATTTTTTGTTTGGCGCACAGCCTTGCGTGGCCGACTTTGCGGTTTACCACCCGCTGTGGTTCACGCAAGACCGCACGCCAGCCTTGGCGGGCATTCTGGATGCGACGCCCGAAGTCAAAAGCTGGATGGCCCGCATGAAGGCCATCGGCCACGGCTCCCCTGGCAAATGCAGCGGCGAAGAAGCCTTGCAATCAGCCCGCAATGCCACGCCTGCCGCAGTGCAGGGCGAGGTCTTCCAGGACGAGCACGCTATCGCCTTGGGCAGCCCCGTGGTGATCGCGGCCGACAACTTTGGCCAGGAGCCGACCGAGGGCGAGCTGATCGCAGCCACCCGCACCCGCTACACCCTGCGCCGCAGCGATGAACGCGCGGGCACGGTGCACGTCCACTTCCCACGCGTGGGCTTCACACTGAAAAAGGTTTCCCCATGATCGAGAACTTCAAAGGCAAAACTGCGGTGCTGACGGGTGGCGGTTCAGGCTTTGGTCTGGAATGCGCCCGCATTGGGGCCCAACTGGGTATGAACCTGGTGCTTGTGGACGTGCAGCAAGACGCCTTGGACAAAGCTGAAGCCGAAATGATCGCCCAAGGCGCCCAGGTGTTGGCCCGCAAGCTGGATGTGTCGAACGCACAGGCCATGGAACGACTGGCCGCTGACGTCAAAGCGCGCTTTGGCGCACCACATTTCGTTTTCAACAACGCAGGCGTGGGGGCCGGGGGCCTGGTTTGGGAAAACTCAGTCGCCGATTGGGAATGGGTGCTGGGCGTCAACCTCTGGGGTGTGGTGCACGGCGTGCGCCTGTTCACGCCCATGATGCTTGAAGCCGCCAAGGCTGACCCGGCTTACCAAGGCCACATCGTCAACACCGCCAGCATGGCCGGTTTGCTCACGGCGCCCAACATGGGCATCTACAACGTGAGCAAACACGCCGTGGTGGCTTTGACAGAAACGCTGTACCAGGACCTGCACTTGGTGACTGACCAAGTCAGCGCCAGCGTGTTGTGCCCCTATTTTGTGCCCACCGGCATCAGCCAAAGCCAACGCAACCGTCCATCGGATCTGGCGGCAGATAAGCCCACGGCCAGCCAATTGATAGGACAGGCGCAAAGTGACAAAGCTGTTAGCAGTGGCAAGGTGTCAGCGGCCGATGTAGCCCAAAAAGTGTTTGATGCGGTGGCCAGCGATCAGTTTTACATCTACAGCCACCCTCATGCCTTGGGCAATGTGCAAAGCCGAATGGAGGCGATCGTGCAAGGCCACAACCCGCCTGACCCGTTTGCGGCACGCCCCGATCTGGGCGTCAAACTGCGTGAGGCATTGCGAAAGGCCTGAGCGGGCTTCAATCAGCGACGAGCGCCGATTTCCACGGCAGTTTTGCGGGTGCTTATTTGTGGAAATGGCCTTCGAAGCAATGTCGGACTTCATGGCCCAGAGCCACATGCGTGGTTTGTACACCTGTGACGATGACGCACTCTTGGTTCGCCACATGCCAAACTGCGCAGGCCACGGGCGGTGTGATGTAGGCTTGTTCCCGACCCATCCCGATGGATCTTGCGCAGTACTGCGCCACATCCTCCCGCACTTCCCAACGCAATTTAACCTCTTTGATGACGCGTTTCTCTAGGGGCTTGGGATTGAAGGTGTTGAACTCATGTGCCTGGATGGCCGTCCCGCCCATTGTTTGACAACCTGTCAAGACCATTGCAAAAAGACCTGCTGTTGCGAGGCCTCCCCAACGCTTGGCGCAATTGCTGATCCATTCAAAAGTCAAAATCATTACTTCACCTCTTTATTGATTGTTTTATCAATTTTTTTATGAGTTTATAGTTTTAGATCTTTGAAATCAATGCTTTTGAGAAAATATTTGATAAATACGTAAATTTAATTTTTTTTAACACTTAAAAATGTTTTATTGGTTTCGAGCTGGGCGGGCTTTTTTGCTGATGCGCTTGTGGCAAACTCGTTCGCTTTCCCATCTGGATGTGACCTGAGACATGCAAAAAATCCTGGCCCAACTGGCCGCAGAAATCCAGATCCGCCTTGACCAGGTCAAGACCACCGTGGAATTGCTGGACGGTGGCGCCACCGTTCCTTTCATCGCCCGTTACCGCAAGGAGGTGACCGACGGCTTGGACGACATCCAGCTGCGCGAACTCGAATCCCGGCTGGGCTATCTGCGCGAACTCGAAGACCGCCGCGCTGCCGTGATCAAAAGCATC
>JBIKRC010000345.1:0-2832 GCA_044349375.1 Limnohabitans sp. | reverse complement strand
TCAACTCGCGGTGCACCTCGCGCATGAACTCGTGAAAATGCAGCCGAGTCTTGCGCTGGATGGGCAGTGCCGCAAAAAAACAGTCCATCAAAAAGCTTTTACCGCGCCCCACACCCCCAAACATGTAAACCCCCTTGGGGATCTCAGGGCGGCTGAAGAATTTGCCCAGCAGACCTGAACGCTTGGATTGGTAGGCGGTCCACTCGCTGGCGCACCGCTCCAGCGCCTCGATGGCCCGCAGTTGCGCCGGATCGCTTTGGTAAGCACGTTTTTGGAGCTCTTCTTCGTAAACTTCACGAACGGACATGGGGGGCTTGCTCTTCAATTCAAAAACAAAACCCGGGACCAAGCCCGGGTTTTAGGGATGCAGAACTTTAACCCAACTCACCCAGAACCGCAGTTCCGGGGGCGTCAAAGACTCAGAAGTTCAGCGTGCGCTTGTCCACCGCCAAAGCAGCCTCTTTGGTCGACTCGCTCAAGGACGGGTGCGCGTGGCAAATGCGGGCGATGTCTTCGGCGCTGGCGCGGAATTCCATGGCCACCACGGCCTCGGCGATCAACTCGCTGGCTTGCGGACCCACGATGTGCACACCCAGGATTTCGTCGGTGGTCGCATCGGCCAGCATCTTGACCATGCCGGTCGTGTCGCCCAAAGCACGGGCACGGCCATTGGCCAGGAACGGGAACGTGCCGGCTTTGTAGGCCACGCCATCGGCTTTGAGCTGCTGCTCGGTGCGGCCCACCCAAGCGATTTCAGGGCTGGTGTAGATGACCCAAGGGATGGTGTTGAAGTTGACATGACCGTGCTGACCCGCGATGCGCTCGGCCACGGCCACGCCCTCTTCTTCGGCTTTGTGCGCCAGCATCGGGCCACGCACCACGTCGCCCACCGCCCAAACGCCAGGCAAATTGGTTTTGCAATCCGCGTCCACCACAATCGCGCCGCGCTCGTCCAGTTGCAGGCCGATCGCTTCGGTGTTCAGACCGATGGTGTTGGGCACGCGGCCAATCGAGATGATCAACTTGTCGGCGTCCAGCACCACGGCTTCGCCCTTGGCGTTGGTGTAGTTGACCGTGACGCCCTTCTTGTCGTTGACGATCTCGCCGACTTTCACGCCCAGCTCGATCTTCAAGCCTTGCTTGTCGAATGCCTTCTTGGCTTCCTTGGCGATTTGCTCGTCAACAGCACCCAGGAAAGTCGGCAGACCTTCGAGGATGGTGACTTCTGCGCCCAGACGACGCCAGACCGAACCCATTTCAAGGCCGATCACGCCGGAACCGATCAGGGCCAGCTTCTTGGGCACTGCGCCCACGCGCAATGCGCCGTCGTTCGACAACACATTCACTTCGTCAAACGGTGTGCCGGGCAAGGCACGGGCGTTGGAGCCGGTGGCGATGATGATGTTTTTGCCGGTGATCGACTCTTCGGTCTTGCCAGCCACCTTGATCTCATAACCGCCTTCAGCCTTGCTGGCAAAGCTGCCGCGACCGTGGAAGAACGTGACCTTGTTCTTTTTCAGCAAATACAGAATGCCATCGTTGTTTTGCTTGACGACGGTATCTTTGCGCGCCAACATCTTGGCCACGTCCATCTTCACGTCCTTGGCGCTGATGCCGTGCTCGGCAAAGTGGTGGTTGGCGTGGTCAAAGTGCTCGCTGGACTGCAGCAAAGCCTTGGAGGGGATGCAGCCCACGTTGGTGCAGGTGCCGCCGGGGGCTGGGCCACCGGCTGCGTTTTTCCATTCGTCGATACAGGCGACCTGGAAACCAAGTTGTGCTGCGCGAATGGCCGCAATGTAGCCACCGGGGCCACCGCCGATGACGACGACGTCGAATTGTTTGCTCATGGGATGGGTCTTCTGGATGGAAAACGCCCCCTGGGTAGGGGGCATTCAAAACAAGGTGGTTTAGATGTCGAACAGCAAGCGGGCTGGGTCTTCCAGCGCTTCTTTCATGGCGACCAAGCCCAAGACAGCTTCGCGGCCGTCAATGATGCGGTGGTCGTACGACATGGCGAAGTAGTTCATCGGGCGAACCACCACTTGGCCGTTTTCCACCATGGCGCGGTCTTTGGTCGCGTGAACGCCCAAAATGGCCGACTGGGGTGGGTTGATGATGGGGGTGGACATCATCGAGCCGAAAGTGCCGCCGTTGGAGATGGAGAAAGTGCCACCGGTCATCTCTTCCATGCCCAGCTTGCCATCTTTGGCTTTTTGGCCGAATTCAGCGATCTTCTTTTCGATGTCGGCAAAGCTCATCTGGTCGGCGTTGCGCAAGATGGGCACCACCAAACCGCGTGGCGAACCGACCGCGATGCCGATGTCGAAGTAGCCGTGGTAAACGATGTCGTTGCCGTCAACGGAAGCGTTCAAAACGGGGAACTTCTTCAAGGCGTGCACAGCGGCCTTCACGAAAAAGCTCATGAAGCCCAGCTTGCAGCCGTGTTCCTTCTCGAAACGCTCTTGCATGCGCTTGCGCATGTCCATGACCGGGGCCATGTTGATTTCGTTGAACGTCGTCAGGATAGCGTTGGTCGATTGCGATTGCAGCAGACGCTCGGCCACGCGGGCACGCAGACGCGTCATGGGCACGCGTTGCTCTGGGCGCTCGCCAAAATCAACGGCCGGGCCGGACACCTGCGGCAAGGCCTTGGTGGGCACGCCGGTCGGGATCACTGCGGCAGTCGTTTTGACGCCACCGGCCACTGCGGCCAGCACATCGCCCTTGGTCACGCGGCCGTCTTTGCCGGTGCCAGGCACCGAGCCAGCGGCCAGGCTGTTGTCGGCCATCAGCTTGGCGGCAGCGGGCATGGCCACACCGGCCATGCTGGTG
>JBIKRC010000346.1:0-2832 GCA_044349375.1 Limnohabitans sp. | reverse complement strand
CATGGCGCACGGCCGTCATGACCTCGACCATGCTCATGCCCCAAGCGCCGTCACCGGCATAGGCCACGGCCGGGCGGTCGGGCGCGGCGCATTTGGCACCGATCATGGTGGGCAGCGAGTAGCCGCAGTTGCCAAAGCTCATGGGCGCAAAGAAGCTGCGGGGTTCGTCAAAACGCAGGTAGCTGTTGGCCACGGCGTTGATGTTGCCGATGTCGGTGGACACCATGACACGGGGCGGCATGGCTTTTTCCAGCTCGCGCAGCACCTGGCGTGGCGACAGATAAGTGCCACCCGTGGGGGTGCGCTCGCCCTTGGCCTCTTCCACCATGTCCAGGCTGAAGGGGTCTTTTTCGTGGGTCCAGGCGTCGAGTTCTTTTTCCCAAGCGTCTTTTTCGGCCTGAATTTTGGCGGCGCGCTCGGCCTTGTTGGCGTCACAGGTCAGGGCGCGGGCCGACAGGCGCTTGAGCAGCTCAATGGCCACCGCCTTGGCGTCGCCGTGGATGCCCACGGTGATCTTTTTGACCAGGCCCAAATTGGTGTGGTCGGCTTCAACCTGGATGATCTTGGCGTCTTTGGGCCAGTAGTCCATGCCGTGCTGGGGCAAGGTGCCAAATGGCCCCATGCGCGAGCCAAGGGCCACCACCACATCGGCCTGCGCGATCAACTTCATGGCCGCCTTGGAGCCTTGGTAACCCAGCGGGCCGGCCCACAGCGGGTGGCTGGCCGGGAAAGAGTCGTTGCGCAAATAGCCATTGGCCACGGGCGAGCCCAGGCGCTCGGCCAGGGCCACGCACTCCTTGACCGCATCGCCCATGACCACGCCGCCGCCCGACAAAATGACCGGGAATTTGGCGTTGGCCAGCAGCTCCACGGCGGCGTTCAGGCTGTTTTCGCCGCCCGCGCCGCGTTCCACGCGCATGGGCTGTGGAATTTCACAGCTGATTTCGCCGTAGAAATAGTCACGCGGAATGTTCAGCTGGGTCGGCCCCATTTCCGAGATAGCGCGGTCAAAGCAGCGCGCTGTGAACTCGGCCATGCGCTTGGGGTTGTTCACATGGCCTTGGTATTTGGTGAACTCCTGAAACATGGGCAGCTGCTGCGCCTCTTGGAAACCACCCAAGCCCATGCCCATGGTGCCGGTTTCGGGGGTGATCATGACCACCGGGCTGTGCGCCCAATAGGCCGCCGCAATGGCGGTGACGCAGTTGCTGATGCCCGGGCCGTTTTGGCCAATGACCACGCCGTGGCGTCCGCTGACACGGGAATAGCCATCGGCCATGTGCGCCCCGCCCTGCTCGTGCACCACTGGAATCAATCGGATGCCTGCGGGGGCAAAAATGTCCATGGCGTCCATGAAAGCCGAGCCCATGATGCCGAACATGTCGGTCACGCCGTTGGCGACCATGGTTTCCACAAAGGCCTCGGAGGGCGTCATTTTCTGCACGCCACTGGCCACGGTGCGTTTGTCGGTTTTTGGGGGGGTGGTCATGGGCTGCTCCTGAAAAAATAGGGGATAACAAAGATTCGAAACCTGAGGTTCCGAAATCCGAAACTGAAGGTGACTATAGACAGCCGCCCCCCACAAATCAATCGAAATTTCACTTATCGATCCGATTTGTTCCATTTTTCGGGTTTTCCACTATGATGCAGCGATGCCACTCGCCTCCGTCCCACTGCCCGCATCGGCCCCCGCAGAAATCAACGGGGATACGCCCACCCTGCGCTTGTTTGCACTGTTGGAGGTGATCGCCAGCAAAAGCAGCTACTTTTCGCTGCAAAATCTGGCCGACGAAACTGGCCTGCCCAAGGCCACCTTGCACCGCATGCTGCAGCAACTCGAAAGCGCGCATTTGCTGGAACGCACCGCCGACGCCCGGCTTTACGGCACGGGCAACCGCCTGCGCAAACTGGCCGAAAACCTGCTGATCAATGACACCGCACACGGCGCACGCCACGCCGTGCTGCGCCATCTGGTCAACGAAGTGGGCGAGAGTTGCAACCTGACGGCCTTGAGCGGCAGCGAGGTGATCTACCTGGACCGGGTGGAGACCTCGGCCCCCCTGCGCTTTTATCTGCACCCGGGCTCACGGGTGCCCGTGCATTGCTCGGCCAGCGGTAAGGTGTTTTTGTCGCAAATGACCCCAAGCCAGCGCCAACGGCTGCTGGCCCATGCGCCGCTGGACACCTACACCCCCAAAACCCTGACCGACATGGCGGCGCTGGAGCAAGAGGTCAAGCAGGTCAAGCGCCAGGGCTTTGCGCTGGACAACGAAGAATTTTTGCCCGGCCTGATGTGCGTGGCCGTCTTGGTGCCCTCGACCCAGGGCTGCTCCAACCTGTGTGTGGCGGTGCAGGCCCCCGTGTTGCGCTTGACGCCCGAGCGCTGCCTGCAACTCTTGCCCGCCCTGCAACGCGCAGCCCAAGCCATCAGCGCCATTGAAACCGAGGCCATGCCATGAACACCTCCCCCGATCTGCAACGCCTGGATGTGCGCAGCGTCTTTGGCATCGACAGCCCTCTGAAGGTCACCGCCTTTCGCGAGCGCTCTGAGCATGTGCCCGACATCGACCCCGATTACCGCTTCAACCGCGAAGTCACGCTGGCCCTGCTGGCCGGGTTTGAACACAACCGCCGGGTCATGCTGCAAGGCCTGCACGGCACGGGCAAATCCACCCACATTGAACAAGTGGCCGCCCGGCTGAACTGGCCCTGCGTGCGCATCAACCTCGACGGGCACCTGAGTCGCCTGGACCTGGTCGGGCGCGATGCGGTGGTGCTGCGCGACGGCCAGCAGGTGACCGAGTTCCAGCCCGGCATCGTGCCCTGGGCGCT
>JBIKRC010000344.1:0-2834 GCA_044349375.1 Limnohabitans sp. | reverse complement strand
CACCTGTGCGGTGTTTTTTGGTGAGGATTGATGTCGTGTGTTTTTGTCAGTGCGTTGTTGGTGTGACATTTATCAACGACGAACGACAGCTTGGAACTTAAAGTGCTGGCAGAGTGTTTTAGTGTTGCAGCACGGACGAAAAAAAACACCCCATACTTTCGCATAGGGTGTTTTTAGTTTGTGATTGGTGGGACCAGCGGGGGTCGAACCCACGACAAACGGATTAAAAGTCCGCTGCTCTACCAACTGAGCTATGGTCCCTTTGCTGAGGTGCGGTGCACTTAGGCAAGTCTCAAATTATAGCGTCATTTTTTGACCCCCTCTGGGGTGGTCGCTAAAAAATTCAATATTTCTGAAGCCGCACACATGCCAAAGGTGGCCGTCACACTGACCACCGATCCGTACCCGTGGCAGTTGAGCGAGCCGTCGCTTTCTAGGGCGCAAGAAGCATCTGGCGGGGACACGGCTTCGCGGCTAAAGACGCCTTGAACGCCCATGCGTTTGTCGCCTCTGGCAGCACCATGGTGTTTGCGCAATTGGTATCTCAACTGCGCCAGCAAAGGGTCATGGGTGACGCGCGACAGGTCTTCGACATCTACCTTGTGCGCCAGGCGTTTGCCCCCAGCAGCCCCCACAGTGATAAAGCCTACACCTTCACTCAGTGCCCATTGCGCCAGGCTCACTTTGGCTTTGACCTGGTCACAGGCGTCAACCAGGGCATCGGGCATGCAGGGCAACAGCGCAGGCCAATTCTCAGGGCTCACAAAATCGTCCACTGCATCAACTTGGCATTGCGGGTGAATCAGGGCAATGCGTTCTTGCATGGCCAGCACTTTGGATTGGCCCGTGGTGTTGCTGAGCGCGTGGATTTGCCGGTTGATGTTGGACTCTGAAATGTGGTCCATATCGATGAGAGTCAAACGCGCCACGCCGCTGCGGGCCAGGGCTTCTGCCACCCAAGAGCCCACGCCACCGATCCCCACCACCACGACATGCGCTTGCCGAATGCGCTGCGCACCGGTCACCCCATACAGGCGTTGAAGACCGCCGAACCGGCGAGTGTTGTCGTCGTCTGTTTCCATCTGTGGCATCTGGCTCATGGACTGGTCTTGCAAAAAATGAAGCGAAGGCGAAGCGCGAATGAGAGGGCTCAAGCCTCGCGCATTTGCCAAAGCAAAGCGGCCCAGGCCCCTGCAAAGATGCCCAGCACCGACAGCAGGCTGCCCAGGCTCAAGGTCGATAGCCCACTCAGGCCCTGACCAAAGGTGCAGCCCATGGCCAGCACGCCGCCTGTGCCCATGAGCGTGCCACCGACCAAATGTCGAACCAAATCGGCTCGGTCGGTGAAGCCTTCCCAACGAAAACTGCCTTGCTGCCATGCGCTCAGGCAAGCCCCCACCAAAACACCGGCCACCGTGACCATGCCCAAGGTCAGCCGTTTGCTGCCGTCGCTGTAATACAGCAAGGCATCGAGCCAATAGCCTACAGGGGCCGTGAAGCTGAACGCTTCCATGCGGCCGCTTTGGGTGGCAAGGAACACCGGCTCCAAGGTTTGCGGGTGTTCAGGCACAAAACCCATCACACCACTGACCCACCACAGCGCCACCACCAGCAAGCCGAGACCCGCACCCGTGACCCAGTTGAACACCGAGTGAAAACGGCGATCTAGGACGACCCATCCCAGCAAGAGCAAAGACACCAGCGCTGCGCTGATGCCCAAGCCGGTGCGCAGGTCCAGCGCCCAAAAAGCAGACAACCACTGCCCGGCAAAAGGGCCGAAGGGCAAATCAATGGCCACCGTGTCCAACCCGTGCACGCGCCACACCGCCGTGAAGCCGCGCATGGCCGCCAGCGCCGAGACCGCCATGGCTAGCAAGACCACCAGGGATTTGAGATTGCCCGCCGCCAAGCGAACCAGGGATTTGCTGCTGCAACCCGATGCCAGCACCATGCCGATACCGAAGATGGCGCCACCCAAAAGCGCCGACAGCCAAGCCAATTGAGAAGAGGCGTAAATGGTGTTCAGTGGACTGATCCAGCCGAGCCAGGCCATCAAGCCGAAACCGGCCGTGGCAACCGCCACCGCCAGTGCCCATTGCCGCAGCCGAGTGGCGTCTCGCATCACCACCCAATCGCTGATGGCCCCCATGGTGCAAAAGTGACCCCGATGAATCAACACCCCCGCCATCAGCGACAAGGCGAAGCTGGCCCCCTGAACCAGAAAGACCAATTGCTGGACTTCATCCGCAGAATACAAAACCATCCGGTGTCAGCGCAGGCGACCCAGGCGCTCGCGGGCGGTGCCCGCCGTTTCGGCCTGAGGATAGGCAACAATCAAATCTTCCAGGGTTTTACGCGCCGCCTTCATGTCCTTGAGTTCAATCTGAACATTGGAGATGGCCAGCATGGACTCGGCCGCACGCGGGTGATTCGGCGCCATGCTCAGCAGCTTTTGAAAATTCGCCATCGACTCTTTGTAAGCCTTGTTGGCGTACTGGGCGTTGCCCAGCCAGAACAGGGCCGAGGGCACATAAGCGCTGGCGGCATGCCGCAGTACAAAAGATTCCAGAGCACCTTGGGCTGCAACAAAGTCGGCCTGGCGAAACAGCGCCATGGCTTTGTCATGGTCGGTTTTTTCAGCAGGATCAACCATCACCTCGCGGCCATCGATGGTGGCGGGTACAGGCTCGAAGCGGCGCAAGCGGTCTTCGACGCTGATGAGCACGTCTTTTTGACGCAACTGCAATTCAGTCAGGTCGCGCGCCAGGCGCTCTTGTGCGCCCAAGCTTTGGGCCAGTTCTGATTTGAGGCGATCGATTTGGCCTTGCAGATCC
>JBIKRC010000343.1:0-2837 GCA_044349375.1 Limnohabitans sp. | reverse complement strand
GTACCACGAAGCCATGGGCATCGTGAACAAGGACAACGCAGCGATTTACAAGTACCTGAACTTCAACCAGATTGACGAGTATGTGGAGAACGCGAAGGGTGTGACGGCCTGAAAGGTGATTCACTGAGTCCAAGAAACGGCCCCGGGAGCGATGGTCATTATTGGATCGACGCGAACAGGTGGTGTGGCATCCGGACGGCGGTGGTGAAGCGCCTGAGGCAAGTGCCTGACACCCTGGCGGTTATTTTTTCAAATGGCGCGCCGTCCAGCCAGGGACGTGGTCCATGCGCCATTGCCACCACCTTGGCACGGGCTTGATGGCACGCTGCACGTAGTACGGCACCATCGGGCTGAACCAGTCCCACAGGCGGCGCAACTCGGCTTCAGGTTCGTCGTGCAAATCCACGCGCAGATCGACCACGGGGAAGGGCTGATCCCCATAAACCAACAGGGCCGCCGAGTTTTGCCCTTCGGGCTGCCCCCCGGCATCGCGCCCGGCCTCCACAGCGCGCACCAGCCTTTCGGCCAAGACCTGATCGGTCCCATCTTCGAAGGCCTTGGCCATGGCCTTGACAACGCCTTCGCCCGCTAGCACATTGCCTGCAACGGCAAAACCGTCTCCCACGATGTGCCCTGCCCAGACTGGGTTTTTCTCCCCCGTGAATGCGTGGGCACGCCCATACACATCCACCACCGCAATTTGTCGGGTTTGGGGATATGGGTCAGAAGCCAGCAATTCGTCGACGATTTTTTCAGCCGACAACGCTGACTCCATCAACCGCTTCGCAATGGGCAACAAATAAGGGTTGGCCACCGCCTGCAGCGATGCGGCCCCGCGCTGGGGCACCACCACAGGACAACGCACACCTACATTGGGGGAATATGTGGCTATGCCAACGCCGTATTCACCGGTTTTGGGACAACGCGCAACGATTGAATATGTCATCCATTCACTCCATGCGAATACCGGACTCGGCCGACATTCTTTTGTAGGTTTCAAATTCGGCCATGGTCAACTTGCCCAGGGCTTCGGGACTGCCTGGTCGCGTGATGCAACCCGTGCCTTCAATACGCCGCACCACATCAGGGTTGGCCAGAATCTTCAGCAACTCGGTAGACAAGCGCTGGATCAGCGCCTTGGGCGTTCCTGCAGGCGCATACAGCGCATTCCAGGATGTGAAGTTCAAGCCGGTCAGTCCCTGTTCGTCCAGCGTTGGAATGTCTGGTGCTGTGGATGCGCGGGCTGGCGATGAAATGCCAAAAATCTTCAACTTGCCATCTTTGGCAAGGGGCAATTGGGTGGGCAGCGTGCCAAAGTAAATCTGGATGCGGTTGGACAACAAATCAGCATTGACCTGCGGTGCCCCTCGGTAGGGAATGTCTGCGATTTTGGTCCCTGTCAGCCGGGCCAGGGACAGACACGCAAACTGATTGCTCGAGCCATTGCCATGGTGCCCACAATTGAGTTTGCCAGTGTTGGCCTTGACGTAGGCGAGAAAATCGTTGGCGGTCGTGCCCGGAATTGACACGTGCCCCGCCAGCACGATGGGCAACTCGGCCACATAGCCGATCGGCTCGAAATCCTTGGGGCCATAAGACACATTTTTGTTGAGTGCCGGCGTGGCGGCCGTGGGCGCGCTGCCCCCCATGATCAAGGTGTAGCCATCTGCGGGCGCTTTGGCTACAAATGTGTGCGCAATGGCTCCGCTGGCCCCCGTGCGGTTTTCAACCACCACCGCTTGCCCCAGCGCCCTGGACAACTCGTCAGCCACGATGCGACACAGCAAATCTGTGATGCCGCCTGCGGGGTAAGGCGAAACAATCGTCAGTTGCTTGCTGGGCCAAACGTCACTCGCATGGGCTCCCCAGGAACTGGCCAGAGATCCTGCGCCGACCACCAGGGTCTGGCGCCGTGACCACAGTTTTTTAAGCATGGTGTTCACTTTCTTGAAATTGATTTCATAACTCTAAACAACAAAAAATTTAAGTCAATGGAAATCATAGAAAAAATTCATTCAAATTACAATGAAACGATTTCATCTTGGAACCTTTTATGCCCAAGGCCCCCGCCAAGCCTGCTGCGCCCGTTTCGGTGTCCGATGTGGCCCGACTTGCCGAGGTCTCACCCGCCACGGTGTCGCGCGCCTTCAACAACCCCGGTCTTTTGGGCGCGCCCACACTTGAACGGGTCCAACGTGCAGCCAAGCAATTGGGTTATCAGCCTTATGGGCTGGCGCGCTCATTGCGCAGTCGTCGTTCCATGGTGGTGGGGATCGTCATGCCTTCACTGCGCTATGCCTACTACGCGGGCACGCTGGAGCTGTTGCAAAGTTTGCTGGCCCGCGAGGGCTATACCTTGCTGCTGAGTTCGTCTAACCACGACCCGCAAATCGAACTGGAAGGGGTACGAGCCATGATGTCGCAGGGCGTTGATGGGGTCATCTTGTTCGGACGCCCTTTGAACGATGAGAGCGCCCCTCTGTTGGCGCAGCGCGGTGTACCGCATATCCGTTGCTGGGCCGCCTTGCCCAACGAAGCCTCTGTGGCTTTTGACCACAGCGCAGCCATGGCCGATGTGGTCGAGCACTTGGTGGCTTTGGGGCACCGCCAATTCGCCATGGTCATGCCATTTGTGGCCTTGGGTGATCGCTTTCGCGGTCGCCTGACCGCCATTCGCGAAACGCTGGCCAAGCATGGCCTGGCCATTGCCAATGACGCCATCGTCGACGACGGTGGACTGGATGCCGAAGCCGGGCGGCTGGCCTATCAAGCCTTGCAAGCAAGAGGCGTCCAAGCCACCGCCGTGATTTGCAGCAACGACCTCATTGCTGCGGGTG
>JBIKRC010000342.1:0-2843 GCA_044349375.1 Limnohabitans sp. | reverse complement strand
AAATCAGCATCAATCACCGACAGGCCCGACATGATGGCCGATTCGAGTTCGACCTTGACCGAGTTCATGATCTGAGCCGCGGCTTTGATGCCACCAAAGCTGGACGATTTGGATGAAGAGTTGGACGCGAACTGCTTCATCATGATTTGCTCCAACTCTTCCATGGCCGAAGGCTGCACCGTGTCCAAGCTGGCAATCCGTTGAATGATTTCGGGGCGCGCTTCTGCGGGCAGGAAGTTCAGCACGTCAGCGGCCACAGTGTGTTCCAGTACCGACAAGATGATGGCCACCACCTGAGGGTGTTCACCCCGGATCATTTCTGCAATAGAGCGGGCATCCATCCATTTGAGGATCTCAAGCCCTTTGCTGCCTTGGCCTGGCATGATGCGGCTGAGCACCGAAGAAGCCTTGTCGTCACCCAAAGCGCGTTTCAAGACTTTCTCGACATAGTCGCCGGTGCCCAAGCCCAAGCTGGTCTGCTTTTTGAGTGTGGCCACAAATTCGTCGAGCACAACGTTGACCGCCTCTTGCGACAAATCGGCCACAGACACCATGGCGCCACCCAGCGACTGAACCTCTTTGGGATTCAAAAACCGGATGATTTCGGCCGCTTGTTGCTCGCCCAGCAACAGCATCAGCACCGCAGCCCGCTGTGCGCCGGTCAGGGCGTCCAGCTCTTGCTGCAGCTCTTCGGTCATCACGATCGGTGCATCGCCCAAAGCCGATTCAACCTGCTTGACATCCTTGCCGTCCTTTCCCTTGGCATCCTTGCCTTTGGCGTCCTTGCCTTTGGCATCTTTGTCGTTGTCTTTTTTCGTGGCCATAATTCTGTCCTTGTGTCTCTCAGGAAACCTTGATCATGCCCTTGAGCACGTTGGCCACACGGCCTGAATCTTCGGCCACCAGCATGCGGATGAGGGCCACTTTGTCGTCGTAGGTGTTGGCTGTGTCCAGCATGTCGATGCTGATGCTCGACTTCTTGGGCTTGAGCTTGGCCTTGATCTCTTCCAGGCTTTCGCCTTCGCCGATCTGGATCATGCGCATGTCTTCTGCACTCAGCTCGCCATCGGCCATCGCGGCTTTGGCTTTCTCTTCTTCGGCTATCGCTTTGGCCATCGTGATGTTGCGCATGATGGGGCGCACCACGATCAGCATGAAAACGATGAAACTGATGGCGATCAGGGCGCTGGTCAGGCCCGATTGCACTTTGTTTTCGATGTACCAAGGTATGGTTTCAAGGGGTGCAGGCGCTTCAAAGCGGGCTGGCACCACCGACACATTGTCGCCACGTGCCTGGTCAAAACCCACCACACCACGCACCACCTGTTGCATTTGCTCAATTTCTTGTGGGGTGAAGGGCACGCTCTTGGGGGCATTGGGGTCTGCGGCTGCGCCATCGGCGGGCGGCGGGGCAGGGCGCTCGTTCACGATCACCGCCACGCTGACTTTCCTGATGCCGCCGCTGGCGCTGCGCACGTGACGCACGGTTCGGTCGAGCTCGAAATTGCGTGTGGAACGGCTGCTGAGCGTGTTGTTCGATTCCGACTGGCCCTTGCTCGGGTCCACCTGGGTGTTGTTGCTCGTGGTGGGGTTGGCTGGTGGCGTGTTGGCCAACGAGCCCGGGATGCCCTCGGCAGCGCGCACGGCAGCGCGGTCTTCGGCCAGCACTTCCGAGCGGGTGCGGGGGCCTTTGTCGCGGTTGTCAAAGTCTTCTGTTGTGCTTTCGGTCTGGGTAAAGTCCAGCGACAAGTTCACCTGCGAGCGCACATTGGCTTCGCCCACCATGGGCGAGAGGATCTGCATGATGCGGTTGCGCAAGACCTCTTCCATTTGTTGCTTGTGCTGCTCCTGAGCCGAAGTCAGGCCCAATTTTTGTTCGGTGGCCGATTCGGTCATCAGCTTGCCCACGTTGTCGACCACGGTGACGTGGTCGGGCGTGAGGTAAGGCACGCTGGACGACACCAAGTGAACGATGGCCTGCACCTGTGATGCAGACACTGCGCGGCCGGGGTAGGGGGCCAGCACCACCGAAGCCTTAGGGGGCGTGCGGTCACGCACGAACACACTTTGTTTGGGCGTGGCCAAGTGCACGCGGGCACTTTGCACACTGCCAATTTGCATGATGCTGCGTGCCAGCTCTTGCTCCATGGCAGCATTCACCTTGACCTGCTCCATGAATTGGGTGGTGGTCATGGACGACTGGTCTTTCAGACCATCCAGGCCCGTGGCGCCCGCTTTGGGCAAACCTTGCGCTGCCAGAAAAATGCGCGCCTCGTGGAAACGGTCACTGGGCACCGTCAGCTGGCCGGTGGCCGAATCGATCTTGGGTTTGAAGTCAGATGTTTTGAGCGATTCGAAAGCGGCTTGTTGGTCGGCCTCTTGCAGGCCGGGCATGACGGGACGGTAAGGCGTGGTCGACATCCAGGCATACGTCAAGCCAAACAGCACCATGACGGCCAGCATCACAATCAGCGGCAAAACCCGGCGTACCGAGGGTTGGTTGATCATTCTGTTGAAGTTGTCCGATATGCCCAGTGTTTGCCAAGTGCTCAAACCGTTGCCAGGCGCGTCAGCGCCTGGGTTGCCGGCTGCGGTGGTCAGTGCCATGCTGCCGTTGGGCGCAGGGGCGGGTGCTGAGACAGCCCCCGAATTATCGGGAACGGTCATCATGCCGTTGTTCATTGTTGCGGTCGCTGTAGCCATGGTGTGTTCTCTTTAAATCGTTCAGACCGGCATGTTCAAAATATCTTCGTAGGCTTTGAGCACCTTGTTGCGCACCTGCAAAGTCGCCTCGAAGGCCAAAGAAGATTTCTGCATGCCCAGCACCACATCGGTCAGAGCCA
>JBIKRC010000341.1:0-2848 GCA_044349375.1 Limnohabitans sp. | reverse complement strand
TGGCACCGACGTCAAGATCCACCCACGCAACGCCAACCCGGTGGGCTCTGGCCCCTTCAAGTTGGTGGAATTCAAGCCGGGTGAATTCATCGTGATGGAACGCTTCGACAAGTTTTTCATGAAAGGCGCACCCAAGCTGGACCGCATCATCGTGCGCGAATTCAAGGACTCCTCCAGCATGATGCTGGCTTTTGAACGCGGTGAAATCGACGTCCACTCCGAATTGACCGATGCCGGGCTGATTGAACGGGCCAAGAAAAACACCAATGTCACTGTGGCCCGCATGGCTCCGGCCATTGGCCCGCTGATTTGGTTGGCCTTCAACACCAAGAGCCCCAAGCTCAGCGACAAGCGGGTGCGCCAGGCCATCAACTTTGCACTGGACAAAAAATACCTGACCGAAACCCTGCTGGGCAAGGTGCATGGCCGCGCCACCGGCCCGATTGCGTCGGGCAGTCCCTTTTATGAACCACAGGTTGAAAAGTACGACCTGAATTTGCAAAAGGCCGCCAAGCTGCTCGACGATGCCGGCTACAAACCCGGTGCCAACGGCACACGGCTCACCCTGGACTTGGACAACATCCCCGGTGGAACCGAGGGCAAAGTGATTCAGGAGTACGCGAAGGTCGCATTGGCCAAGGTCGGCATTGAGGTGAATGTGCGCATTTCGCCCGACTTTCCGACTTGGGCGCGCCGCATCTCCTCCCACCAGTTCGACATGACGGTCGACTCGGTCTGGAACTGGGGCGACCCGGTGATCGGTGTGCACCGCACTTGGTTGAGCTCCAACATCAAGCCGGGCATCATCTGGTCCAACACGCAAAACTACACCAACCCCAAGGTGGACGAACTGCTGGCCTCTGCAGGCAAAGAGTCGGTCATGGCCAAGCGCAAGGCCATGTACTCGCAGATGCAAAAGATCGTCGTGGACGAGTGCCCAGTGGCCTTCCTGCTGGAGTTCAGCTTCAACATGGCCTTCAACACCAAGGTGCAAAACCGCCCGGCTGGCATCTGGGGTCTGGTCGATGGCATCACCGACACCAGCATCAAGGGCTGATGGCGACGAGCAACGCCAGGCAGCCTCATCTCGTGTGCGCACCCTTGGGTGCGCACACCGTGTCTTTTTTTTGAAAGCAGTGTGTTGACTCTCTTATTGACGATCCTGCGCCGCTTGCTTGTGGCAGCGGGCCTGATGGTGGCGGTGCTGGCCATCAACTTTACGCTCATTCACGCCGCACCCGGGGACCCAGCCAGCGTCATTGCCGGCGAAATGGGCGGCGGCGACCAGGCCGTGATCGACAGCATCAAGAAGGCCTATGGGCTGGACAAGCCCCTGCCCGAGCAGTTCATCACCTACATCGGCAAAAGCGTGCGCGGCGACTTGGGCATGTCCTACACCTACAACAAGCCTGTGAGCAGCCTGATCGCCGAACGCATCGGCCCCACCATATTGCTGGTGCTGACCGCTTTGCTCGTGGCCATCGTCGTGGGCACTTTGTTGGGGGTGTTTGCATCACTCAAACCCAAAAGTTTTTCCAGCGCCGTGGTCACTGTTTTCTCACTCGCGGGCCTGGCCATGCCGGTGTTTTGGACGGGTATTTTGCTGGTGATCCTGTTTGGCAAGGTCTGGCCCGTGATGCCCATCGCGGGCATGTACGACGTGCGCAACTACGGCGCTACCGGATGGGCCGCCGTTCTGGATGTGCTGCACCACTTGGTCTTGCCCGCCCTGACCCTGACCCTGGTCTATCTGGCCCAATACAGCCGTCTGGCCCGGGCCAGCATGCTGGAAGTGCTGAGCTCGGACTATGTGCGAACTGCCAAGGCAAAGGGTCTGCACCAGGCTGTCGTGGTTTTTAAGCATGCCCTGCGCAATGCACTGATGCCCTTGGTCACCATTGCGGGTTTGCAGTTTGGCAACCTGGTTTCGGGTGCCGTGCTGGTGGAAACCGTTTTCTCTTGGCCTGGCCTGGGCACGCTGGCATTGGACGCCATCCTCGGGCGCGACTACCCCACCTTGTTGGGCGTGCTGACTTTCTCTTCCCTTTTTGTGATCACAGCCAATTTGCTCACCGATTTGAGCTACCACTGGATCGACCCCCGCTTGCGTGGCAAATGATGACTGCTCCCCCTCTGACACCTGACATGCCCATCCCACCGCAGCAAAAAACGGTGAGCACTTTGTCGCCCTGGCGCGAAGCCTGGCGCGTGTTCCGTGGCAACAAGGCGGCCATGCTGGGACTGGTCTCGCTCATCCTGATCATGCTCGTCATGCTGGTCGGCCCCGCTTGGTATGCCGTCGATCCGTTTGGCATTGTGGCGCTCCCTTTTCATGAACCGTTTGTGGACTCACGCTACTGGCTGGGCAGCGACTACCTGGGCCGCGACATCGTGGCGGGCATGCTGATCGGTGGCCGTGCCACGCTGCTGGTGGGCGTCAGCTCGGCAGCCATCACCGTGGTCATTGGCATCTCTGTGGGCGCGCTGGCCGGGTACTTTGGCGGCTGGGTCGATGCCTTGCTGTCGCGCCTGACAGAGTTGTTCCAGGTACTGCCCGCCTTGCTGTTTGCCATGGTGCTGGTCACGCTGTTTCAGCCCAGCCTTGGCGTGGTCATCTGCGCCATTGGCATGGTCAGCTGGACCGGCACGGCGCGTTTGACGCGGGCCGAATTCATCCGTCTGCGCGGGCTCGAATACGTCAACGCGGCGCGCACCATGGGCGCGGGCCACTGGCGTCTGATCTGGCGCGAAATCCTGCCCAACGCCATGGCACCGCTCATCGTCTCGGCCACCTTGGTGGTGGGCGTGGCCATCTTGTTTGAAGCGGGCCTGAGCTTTCTGGGTCTGT
>JBIKRC010000340.1:0-2852 GCA_044349375.1 Limnohabitans sp. | reverse complement strand
CGCATGCCGTGCTCAGCGCTCGGCTTTTTGGGCTTTGACCATCTTGGTCTTGATGCGCCCTTGCTTGAGCGGCGAGAGGTATTCCACAAACACCTTGCCCATCAGGTGGTCCAGCTCGTGCTGGATGCACACGGCCAGCATGCCCTCGGCCTCGATGGTGCGGTGTTGGCCGCTGCGGTCCAGGGCCGCCACCTTGACGGCCGTGGCACGCTCGACGCCGTCATAAATGCCCGGCACCGACAGGCAGCCCTCTTCGCCCTTCACGCGCTCGTCGTTCATCCAGGTGATCTCGGGGTTGATCAGCACGATCGGTTGGTTGCGCTCTTCAGAGGTGTCGATCACCACCAGGCGCTCGTGCACATCAATTTGGGTGGCGGCCAAGCCAATACCGCTGGCCTCGTACATGGTCTCCAGCATGTCGTCGATCAGGGCGTGCACGCGCGCGTCCACCGCTTGCACGGGTTTGGCCACCTTGTTCAGGCGGGGGTCGGGGTAGCAAAGAATGGGGAGCAGGGCCATGGTTCAAAAAATCAAAATGGATACCGGGTATTTTCGGTCATTTCGGCCCGGCGCCTGTGCGGTTCAAGCCGAGAGACCGTATTGCACGAATCGGATCATGAAACGCGCCAACGCCAAACCGTCGTGCGGCTCGGCAAGACTGCCCATACTCTGCTCGTAAAGCGGCTCGCCCATCAGAGCGCGGCGCTTGTCCAACAAAAAGGCCGACACCTCGGGTGTGAACTCCGGGTGCGGTTGAATGCAAAACACCTGGTCCCCCAGCGCGTAAGCGGCCACCGGACAATCGGCTTGTGTGGCCAACAAAGTGGCCCCCGGCGGCAAAGCCAGCACCTGGTCTTGGTGGCTGGCCAGCAAGGCGACTTGCGCTGCTTGGGCTAATGGGGCCGCTTGACCCGACGCCAGCCCCAAGTGCTCGGGCGCGCCCAGCCAGTCGTAAGCCTGCCGCCCAACCCGCCAGCCCTGGGGTGCCCGCTGCACGGGCGCACCCAAACAATGCGCGATCAGCTGGTGACCAAAACACACGCCCAAAAGCTTGTGCTGGTCCTGCAGCAAACGCGCCACCTGCTCGCGCAAGGCCACCACCCAGGGCTCGTCCGAAAAAGCATCGGCGCGGCTGCCGGTCAAGAGCACCGCATCGTAGGCCGCAAAACTGGCCGGGTATTGCCCATGCCGGGCACTGAAGGTGTCGATGCGGCCCTGGTAACCCGCTTGCGCAAACAAACGCTCAAACATCGCCGCCACCCGCGTGTAACGCTGTGCCATAGGCGGGTCCAGGTCGTCGTTTTCGAGGATGCACAGGTGCATGTGCGCGGTAGGCTGTTGGGTAGGTGGGTGCATGGGGTGATTTTATGGACTTGGCGCGAGCCAGGCTTTGAACCACAATGCTCAGCACAACATGCATTCGACGGCCATTCAGGCCGCACAGGGAGACAACATGGTCAACACCCCCGAGGAACTGGGCGCTTGGTTGCGGCTGGTGCTCACACCCGGCGTCGGCACCGAAAGTGCCAGGCGCCTGCTGGCAGCGTTTGGCGAGCCCGAAGCGATTTTTGAGCAAACCGAAACCGCCTTGTGCCAGGTGGTCAGCCCCAAGCAGGCTCAGGCGCTGTGCCTCATGCCCGATGGCTGCGCCACGCTTGCGCAAGACACCCTGGAATGGCTGCAAGCGGGCACCGGGCCCGGTCGTTGCGTGCTCACCCTGGGCGACACCGACTACCCCGCCCCATTACTGGACATTCCCGACCCGCCGCTGATGCTCTACGCCTTGGGCCAGACGGCGCATCTCCCCCAGCTTCGGGCCGAGCAAGCGCTGGCCATGGTGGGCAGCCGCAACCCCACGCCCCAGGGTGCCGAGAACGCACGCGCCTTTGCCTGCAGCTTGGCCGCCAGCGGACTGACTGTGGTTTCTGGACTGGCACTGGGGGTGGACGGTGCATCGCATGAAGGCGCACTTCTGGGGGCAACGAAAGGACAGCTGGCCACCATCGCCGTGGTGGGCACCGGACTGGACCGGGTCTACCCGCGCCAGCACCGCGACCTAGCGCACCGTATTGCACAAAACGGGCTGATCCTGAGCGAATACCCGCTGGGCACACCGCCGCTGTCGCCCAACTTCCCGCGCCGCAACCGGCTGATTTCGGGCCTGTCACAAGCCACGCTGGTGGTGGAAGCCGCCCTGCCTTCTGGCTCACTCATCACCGCCAAGCAAGCTCTGGAGCAAGGCCGAGACGTGATGGCGATCCCCGGCTCCATCCACGCCACCCAATCCAAAGGCTGCCACGCGCTCATCAAGCAAGGGGCCAAACTGGTCGAGTCGGCGCAAGACGTGCTGGAAGAGTTGCGCTTGCCCGTCCCTGACGCTCAACAGGTGTTGAACTTGGACAAGCAAGCCCCGGAAGATGCGTTCTCAGGGGGTGACCCCGAACGCGCCCTGCTGCGCGCGCTGGGCCACGACCCCGTGGGCTTGGACGCACTGCAAGCGCGCTGCGGCTGGCCCACGGCGCAACTGCAGGCGCAACTCTTGGAGCTGGAGTTAATGGGCCAAGTCGGCCGACTACCCGGGGGGCTGTTTCAACGGATTGCTTTGACTTGACGGTCAAAAAAACACGTCTTAAACATCAAGCATTCAACCCGCAGACCCCAGCGCCAAGCCCGCATGCTCGCGCAGCGGATGGAAGTGGATTTTGGGAAAACGTTCTTGCGCCAAGCGCACGTCATACGGGCTGGTGCACAAATACGCCAGCGTGCCTGCCGCATCCAGCGACATGCGCTGCGGGTAGGCGTTGGTGAATTCGCGCAGCTCGGCCGGGGTGTCGGCGGTGATCCAGCGGGCA
>JBIKRC010000338.1:0-2867 GCA_044349375.1 Limnohabitans sp. | reverse complement strand
TTTCAATACATGAAGGACACCTTTGACGCGCTGTACGCCGAAGGCGACCCGAGCGGCGACAACGCCCCCAAGATGATGAGCATCGGCATGCACTGCAGATTGCTGGGCCGCCCCGGTCGCATCACCGCGCTGCAACGCTTTTTGGACCACATCCAGTCGCACGACAAAGTCTGGGTGGCGCGGCGCATCGACATTGCACGGCATTGGAAAGCCACACACCCCTACAAGGATTGAACATGGCCCTGACCCTCGACCAACTCAACCACGCATCGTCCGCAGACGCGGCGCAGATGCTCGACGGCCTGTACGAGCATTCGCACTGGATCGCCGAGCAAGCCCTGGCTCAACGCCCCTTCACATCGCTGGCACACCTCAAGCACGCCATGTGCGAAGTGCTGGCGCACGCAGGGCGTGACGCGCAACTGGGCCTGATCCGCGCCCACCCCGAGTTGGCGGGCAAGGCCATGGTGAGCAAGTCGCTCACGGCCGAATCGACCAACGAACAAACCAAGGCGGGCTTGACCGACTGCACGCCCGAAGAGTTCGCCAAGATCCAAAAGCTCAACGCCGACTACAACGCCAAGTTCGGCTGGCCCTTCATCCTGGCCGTGCGCGGCCCGCGTGGCGTGGGCTTGAGCAAAAAACAAATCATTGATGCCTTTGAACGCCGCCTGTTCGGCCACCCCGACCTAGAGCTGGCTGAGTGCCTGCGCAACATTCACCGCATCGCCGAAATCCGGCTGAACGACAAGTTTGGCGTGGAACCCACGCTGGGCCACAGGGTCTGGGACTGGCAAGAACAACTGGCGCAACATTCGGACCCCGGCTTTGCTGAAGCAGGCCAACTCACCGTCACGTACCTGACCGACGCCCACAGCGCCTGCGCCCAGCGCATCACACAAAACATGCGCGACTGTGGTTTTGATGAGGTTTACACCGACGCCGTGGGCAACGTGGTGGGCCGCTACCACCCGGCCACTGCGGGCAGCAAATACCTGATGACGGGCAGCCACTACGACACCGTACGCAACGGCGGCAAGTACGACGGCCGCTTGGGCATCTTTGTGCCCATGGCCTGCGTGCAGCAGCTGCACCAGCAAGGCCAGCGCTTGCCCTTTGGCATCGAGGTCGTGGCCTTTGCCGAAGAAGAAGGCCAGCGCTACAAGGCCACCTTTTTGGGCTCGGGCGCGCTCATTGGCCAGTTCAACCCCGCTTGGCTGGACCAGCAAGATGCCGACGGCATCACGATGCGTGCGGCCATGCAACATGCAGGCCTTTGCATCGACGACATCCCCAAAATCCAGCGCGACCCGGCGCAGTACCTCGGCTTTATCGAAGTGCACATCGAGCAAGGCCCGGTGCTCAACGAAGTGAACATCCCGCTGGGCGTGGTCACGTCGATCAACGGCAGCGTGCGCTACCTGTGCGAGGTCTTCGGCACCGCCAGCCACGCGGGCACCACCCCCATGGACCGCCGCCGCGACGCCGCCTGCGCCGTGGCCGAACTCGCGCTCTACATGGAGCAACGCGCCGCCCAAGACGGCGACAGCGTGGCCACGATTGGCCAGCTGCAAGTGCCCAATGGCTCCATCAACGTGGTGCCGGGCCGCTGCCTGTTCAGTCTGGACATGCGCGCCCCCACCGATGCACAGCGCGACGCGCTGGTGGCCGACGTGATAAGCCAACTTGACCAAATTGCCGAGCGCCGAGGCGTGCGCGTCAAAGCCGAGCTGACCATGAGCGCAGACGCTGCCCCCAGCGCCCCCGAATGGCAAGCCCTTTGGGAGCGCGCCGTGAGCGCATTGGGCGTGCCGCTGTTCAAACTGCCCAGCGGCGCAGGCCACGACGCCATGAAACTGCACGAAGTCATGCCGCAAGCCATGCTGTTTGTGCGCGGCGAAAACGGGGGCATCAGCCACAACCCACGCGAATCAACCACCAGCGACGACATGCAACTGTGTGTCGACGCCTTCACCCATGTTTTGAACCAACTTACAACGGAATTGTCATGAGCGCCCCTAACGTCAATCAAGAAAATCAATACCAACAACTCGACGCCTGGATCGACGCGCACTTTGACGAACAGGTCAAGTTCATGCAGGCACTGGTGCAGGTGCCCACCGACACCCCACCCGGCAACAACGCGCCCCACGCCGAGCGTACCGCCGAGCTGCTGGCACCCATGGGCTTTGTGGCCGAAAAACACACCGTACCCGCCGCCGAAGTCAAAGCCTACGGCCTCGAATCCGTCACCAACCTGATCGTGCGCAGAAAGTACGGCGAAGGCAAAACCATTGCCTTGAACGCGCACGGTGACGTGGTGCCGCCCGGCGACGGATGGACACACCCGCCCTATGGTGGCGAAATCCACAACGGTGCCATGTACGGCCGCGCCACCGCCGTGAGCAAGTGCGACTTCTCCACCTTCACCTTTGCCACCCGCGCGCTTGAATCGCTCAATGCCAAGCTGAAGGGCGGCGTGGAATTGCACTTCACTTACGACGAAGAGTTTGGCGGCGAAATAGGCCCCGGCTGGCTGTTGGCCAAGGGCCTGACAAAGCCCGATTTGATGATCGCCGCTGGCTTCAGCTACCAGGTCGTCACAGCGCACAACGGCTGCCTGCAAATGGAAGTCACGGTGCAAGGCGAGATGTCGCACGCGGCCATTCCCGACAGCGGCACCGACGCACTGCAAGGTGCGGTGCACATCTTGAATGCCCTGCTCGCCCTCAACACGCAATACCTGAAAGTCACCTCCAAGGTCGAGGGCATCAGCCACCCCTATCTGAACGTGGGCCTGATCGAAGGCGGCACCAACACCAACGTGGTGCCCGGCAAAGTCAGCTTCAAGCTCGACCGCCGCATGA
>JBIKRC010000339.1:0-2867 GCA_044349375.1 Limnohabitans sp. | reverse complement strand
CCGAAGACATAGGCACCAAACCCTATGCCATGCCAGCGCTCATGGGTTTGATGAAGTTTTTCCTGCCCAAGTACTTGGTTCGAAAATCATTGGAGCCTGCCTTTTTCGATGCCGCGGCCTTGGATGAGCGCTTGGTCGAACGCTACCACGACATGCTCAGAGCGCCGGGTGTTCGAGGTGCCATTTTGGAGCGCGGCCAACAGACGATTTACACCGACCCCGTGCCCCGTTTGAAAAAAATCACCGCCCCGACATTGCTCCTTTGGGGGCAAGACGATCTCATGATCCCCAGCAGCAATGCCCAAAGCTATGCGGGTGTTTTGGCGGACGCCCAAACCGTGTTGCTGCCCAATCTGGGGCATTTGCTGCAAGAAGAGCAGTCGCACCTTGGTTTGGCACAAGTCACCCAATTTCTCAGCAAAAACCTGCAAGCGGTGAAATAAACGGCTTTGGGGGTTGACGCTTGAGCCCCGATACCAGGCTTGAGAAACCCTGATTTCGCGCCATGCCCCAGCCTAGAGGGGCAGCAGTGCAAGGCCAGCAACTGGCCCGCCACTGGCCCGCGTTGATCCAGGATCTGGTCACTCAGCCCCCTTTTTTTGCAGACGGCGCCGACGTGGTGTGGGCGCAACGCATCAGTTGGGATGCGCTTGTAACGCCCACCCGCCTGAAAAAACATCCCGTAGCCCCGCGCACCGTGCGCCTGCAGGTCCAAGCGGCTTGTGCCCTTGGGCCGACTCGACGGCGCATGCCAGCCAAGTCCGGCGCAAAGCCGAGTGTCAACATGTATTGACAACCCGTTCAGTATTGCTATATTGACATCTGGGTATGTCATGTTTTATTGACAGGCTCCTGAAACAAGGGGGATGTATGGGTCTGATGACGCGAGCAGAAGAGGCGCTTAATTTTTACTTCAACGCTGCGGCCGGGGTGGGGGCGCCACCCAGGTTACAGGCTGCCATGGCGCATGCCGTTTTTTCTGGCGGTGCACGGATTCGGCCACAACTGTGCTTGGCCGTGGCCACCGCTTGTGGGGATGACGCCCCGGAATTGACCAATGCCGCTGCCGTGGCCTTGGAATTCATGCATTGCGCCTCGCTGGTGCACGACGACATGCCCATCTTTGACAATGCCGATTTACGGCGCGGCCAACCCACGGTGCACAAGGCCTTCAACGAACCTTTGGCCTTGTTGGCCGGCGATGGCTTGATCGTGATGGCTTACCAAGTCTTGTTGCGGGCGGGACGCCAGCACCCTGAGCGCTTGTTGGACTTGATGGATAACCTCTCGCGCGGCGTGGGTTTGCCCCACGGCATTGTGGCGGGACAGGCTTGGGAGTGCGAAACCACCGCTGATTTGGCCCAATACCAACGTGCAAAAACAGGCTCTCTGTTTGTCTCTGCAACCTGTGCTGGTGCCATTGCCAGCGGACATTCACCTGAGCCTTGGGCCCCTTTGGGGGCCTTCTTGGGCGAGGCCTATCAGGTGGCCGATGACATTCGCGATGTGCTGGGTGACGTGGCCAGTTTGGGCAAACCTGTGGGGCAAGACACGCTCAACGAGCGCCCCAGCTCTGCCCAGGCCTTGGGTTTGGATGGCGCCATTCAGCACTTTGATGGGCTGATCGCGCAAGCCGCCCAAGCCATTCCGGATTGCTCTTGCCGCGACATGCTCCGTCAATTGGTGATGCTGGAGTCTGAGCGCCTGGTGCCCAAGTCCATGTGCGAGAGCTATCGGAAAAAGGCTTTGCACTTGCAGCGTCCCAAAGCCAAAAAATCATCTTCTGCCTTGACCCGTTAACCCTCACTCAAGCCTGCCATGACTCAGCCTGCGGACATCACCCATACGCCTTACTCCTTGCCTGACGTGACGACCTGGCATGACCGTTTTCTTCAATGGCTGGAGCACTTGTACGCCAGCCCAAAGCTTTACCAATGGTCGATGAGCAACCCTTTGACGCGTTGGATCCCGCGGCGTCGCACACAAAAGTTGTTTGACCTGATGTCGGGCTTTGTGTATTCGCAGGTTTTGCTGGGCTGTGTGCGCTTGGATTTGTTCAAAATGCTGCAGCAAGCACCGGCTGATTTGAAGCAAATCTCTCATCGCGTGG
This sequence comes from Limnohabitans sp., assembly GCA_044349375.1. Lineage (GTDB taxonomy): Bacteria > Pseudomonadota > Gammaproteobacteria > Burkholderiales > Burkholderiaceae_C > Limnohabitans_A. The sequence continues at coordinate 757 of JBIKRC010000339.1, read as the reverse complement.
GCGTTCCCGAAGCCGTCTTGCAGCGCTTGTTGCTGTCTGCAGTGTCTTTGGGTTTGTTGGAGTTCAGAAGCCAATCCCGCTATGGACTGGGCCCGCTGGGCGTGCCCTTGGCGACCCACCCCGGTATTGGCGCCATGATTGAACACAACCATTTGCTCTATGGCGACATGCAAGACCCCTTGGGTTTCTTGAAGAACGCTTGGCAGGGCGGCATGGCCGAGTATTGGCCTTATGCGCACGACGAGCAGGCCGCTGACCGTGCTGCGCAAGACAAGTTCAGTCGGTATTCCGACTTGATGGCCGCATCGCAAGGTTTTGTGGTCCAAGAAATTTTGTCGTCCTATGCTTTTGATGAACACCGGTGTGTGCTGGACGTGGGGGCTGGCAAGGGGCGGTTTGCCAGTGACTTGGCCAACCACGCGCCACACCTGTCCCTCCAGTTGTTTGACTTGCCTCCGGTTTTGGCTTTGGCCAAAGCCCATGTCAACGCACAGGGCTTGCTCGAGCGGATGCGCTTGTGTCCTGGCAGTTTTTTGCACGACCCCTTGCCCCAAGGCGCCGACCTGGTGACCTTGGTTCGGGTGGCCCACGACCATCCCGATGAGGTGGTCAAACTTTTGCTCAAAAAAATCCACACCGCACTGCCCGTGGGAGGCGTCTTGCTTTTGGCTGAGCCCATGGCCCAAACACAGTCAGGCGCACAGGATGGCTACACACAGTCAGATGCCTATTTCCACTTTTACCTGTGGGCCATGGG
>JBIKRC010000337.1:0-2882 GCA_044349375.1 Limnohabitans sp. | reverse complement strand
TCCCGGTGGCGAAACCTCGGACAGCTTTGCCAAGGTCATGAAGAGCGATGCCGACATTTACGCCCGCATCATCCGCGACGCCAAGATCACGCTGAACTGAACCTGGCATGAAAACCCGCGTCACCGAATTGTTGGGCATCCGCTACCCCATCATCCAGGGTGGCATGCAGTGGGTGGGCAAGGCCGAGCTGGTCTCGGCCGTGTCCAACGCGGGGGGCTTGGGCGTGCTCACGGCCCTCACCCAGCCCACGCCGCAGGCGCTGGCGCACGAGATCGCTCGCACCCGCACGCTCACCAATCAGCCCTTTGGTGTGAACCTCACCATCTTGCCCTCGATCAACCCGCCGCCCTATGCCGAGTACCTGCAAGTCATCATCGACAGCGGCGTGAAGATCGTGGAAACGGCGGGCAACAGCCCCAAGGACTTCATTGGCCGCATGAAGGACGCGGGCATCACCATCGTGCACAAATGCACCTCGGTGCGCCACGCCCTGAGTGCCGAGCGCAATGGCGTGGACATGATCAGCATCGACGGCTTTGAATGCGCGGGCCACCCCGGCGAGGACGATGTGCCCGGCCTGGTCTTGATTCCGCTGGCTTGCCAGGCGCTGCGAGTGCCGGTGATTGCCTCAGGCGGCATTGCCGACGGGCGTGGCATGGCCGCTGCCATGGCTTTGGGGGCCGAGGGCGTGAACATGGGCACCCGCTTTTTGGTCACACAAGAAGCGCCGGTGCACGACAACATCAAACAAGCCTTGGTGGGTGCCACCGAGCGCGACACGAAACTGATGTTCCGCACGATGCGCAACACCACCCGAGCCTGGAGCAACGCGGTGTCGCAAGAAGTGGTCGCCACCGAAAACCGCGAAGGCGGCTGCAGCTTTGAAGACATCCGCCACCTGGTCGCAGGCCAACGTGGCAACCAGGCCCTGCAGTCGGGCGACGTGAACGGTGGCGTGGTCGCAGCCGGTCAGGTGATTGGCTTGATCGACGATGTGCCCACTTGCGCCGACCTGATCGAACGCATGGTGGCTGACTGCCGCGCTGCGCTTGCACGCGCGCAGGCCTGGTCGCATCCCCCTTGAGCGCCGCCCCAATTGATCACCCCCAAGCCAGCAACCCTAAAAAACCCAGGAGACAAACCATGACAAAAACCCCATCCACCCAGCGCCGCTTGCTGATGGCCCTTTTGGGGGCGGTGTGCACCACATCCGCCCTGCCCCTGTTGGCCCAGTCCACAGGCAACAACACCGTCAAGCTCATCGTGGGTTACGCCCCGGGCGGGCCTGTGGATTCATCGGCGCGGGTGTTTGCGCCGGTGCTCAGCCGCGAACTGGGCCAGCCCGTGATCGTCGAAAACCGGCCTGGCGCGGGTGGTGCGGTGGCGGGCAACACCGTGGTCAGGGCCGCGCCCAATGGCCTAGAAATTTTCTATGCTGCCAGCCCCACCATGACCATCAGCCCCCATGTGCTCAAGGCCATGGCCTTTGACCCACTCAAGGACATGACCCCGCTGGCCACCATCCTCAGCTATGCCAACGTGCTGGTCATCAACCAGAACCAGCCCTTCAAGACCTTGCCCGAGTTGGTGGCCTTTGGCAAAGCCAATCCGGGCAAACTGGCCTACGGCTCGGCCGGAATGGGCGCATCGAACCACCTGAGTGGCGAGTTGTTTGCGCGGCGTGCAGGCATCACCATGACGCATGTGCCCTACAAGGGCAACGCCCCGGCCATGACCGATGTGATGGGCGGGCAGATCCAGATGATGTTTGACATCGTGGGCGGTGCCAAGGCCCACATCGACGGCGGCAAGGTGCGCCCCCTGGCCGTGACCTCCAAAGAGCGCAACCCGGCGCTGCCGCAGCTGCCCAGCATGAGCGAGTTGGGCGTCCGTGATTACGATGTGGGCGGCTGGTACGGCCTGTATGGCCCGCTGGGCATGAACGCCGAACTCAGCCAGAAGATCACCGCCGCCACAGCGCGCGCCCTGCAAGACCCCGAGCTGAACAAGCGCTGGGTTGACCAAGGTTACGTGATTTGGAATGCCAAGCCCGCCGACCTGGCTGACCGCATGCGCCGCGAACATGCGCTGTGGGCCGAAGTGACCAAGGGCATGACGTTTGAATAAAACATGTCTTTGCAATTGACCCCCCACACCCGCACCCATACGCGCATTCACCACCTGTTTGACGAACGCGTTGCACAGGCTCCGGACCATCCTTTTCTGTATTTGACGCAAGGGGTGATGACGCTGGGGCAGTTGGCGCAGCAAGTGGACCTGCTGGAGGCCGAACTGCGCCAAGCCGGTGTGCGCGTGGGCGACCGGGTGCTGGTGGCGGCAGAAAACTGCCCTGAGCATGTGGCCCTGGTACTGGCCTGCAGCCGTGTCGGGGCTTGGGCTTGCGGGGTCAATGCCCGGGTGACGGCGACTGAGTTGGCGGGCTTTGCCGACAAGGCCGATGCCCGGGTGCTGTATTTCACGGTGGGCGTGTCCGAAGCGGCGCGCCAGCATGCGGCGCAGCACGACACCCAGGCAAGCGTGTTGCCCGGCTTGCAGCGCGCAGCCGTCAGGCCGCAGGCCACCGCGCAAACGGGCGATCTGGCCGAGCAGGTGGCGGCGATCATCTTCACCTCTGGCACCACCGGCCAGCCCAAGGGCGTGATGCTCACGCACGCAGGGCTGCTGCAGTTTGCGCGGGTCTCGGCGCAGTCGCGCCAGCTGGGGCCGTCGGACCGGTCTTACGCTTATTTGCCCATGACGCACATCTTTGGCCTGGGCACGGTGCTCATGGCCTCGCTGCACGCGGGCTCGGGCCTGCTCATGCGCAGCCAGTTTGACCCGGCCGATGTGTTTGATGCGCTGGCCCACCAAGGTATGACAC
>JBIKRC010000336.1:0-2884 GCA_044349375.1 Limnohabitans sp. | reverse complement strand
AAACCAAGGCTCACCACCAATGGAAAAAATACCGGCAGCGTCAACAACACCATGGACAACTCTTCCATGGCGGCCCCCAAAACGATGTAGATGGCACAAATGGCGATCATCACGGCTACGGGGCTGATGTTGTGTGTGGAGACCAGGCTTTTCAGATCGGAAGGCAAGGTGGTGAAGTTCACGAAATTGGCAAACACCAGCGCGCCGACCAGGATCATGAACAGCATGCCCGTTGTGCGCGCACTTTCGACCAGGATGTCCAGGGTGACGGAAACGTTCAGCGATTTGCGCAACAGGGCAATGATGAAGGCCCCGAAAGCGCCGATGCCCGCGCCTTCGGTGGTGGTGAAAACGCCGCCGTAAATGCCGCCCATCACGATCACAAACAGAACAGCGACTGCCCAGACATCTTTCATGGCGTCGAAGCGTTCGGCCCAGCTTGAGCGTTCGGCTGCAGGGCCTGCTGATGGGTCACGCCAAGTGATGAATGAGATGGTCAGGCACATCATGAAGACGGCCAACAAGCCGGGGACCATGCCCGCCGCAAACAGTTTGCCGATGCTGGTTTCTGTGACCAGGCCATAGATGACCAAGATGGTGGAGGGGGGAATCAAAATACCCAAGGTGCCCCCGGCCGCAATGGCGCCGGCGGCCAACTGACCGGAGTAGCCATGGCCTTTCATGGACGGGTAAGCCACTTTGGTCATGGTGGCGGCTGTCGCAATGGATGAACCGCACACGCTGCCAAATCCGGCGCAGGCCATGACGGTGGCCATGCCAAGCCCTCCCCGAAAATGTCCGACAAGGGTGTAGGCCGCCCGGTAAAGCTCGCGGGACATGCCTGCGCGTGTCACGAAGTTGCCCATCAAGATGAACAAGGGAACGACCGAGAGCGTGTATTCAAAACCAGCTTCATAAACCGTGGAGGTGACCGAGGCCAATGCGGGGTTGAGCCCCCTCATCCACCACAAACCGGCAAAGCCCACCAAGCCCATGGCAATCGCCAAAGGCACCCGGGCGAAGGCCAGGATCAACATGGCCAACAGGCCAATACTTGCTTCTGTCATTGTGTAATTTCTTTGGAGTCGAAGGCGGCCTGTTCGGCATGCGGAATAAAAATGAGCACCAGGTGCATCAGGCCAGCAATCACGATCATGACGCTCATGGCGTAAACCACTGGGGCCAGTGGCAGCAGCAGGACGTTGGTGGTGTCGCCGTATTCTGCAACGCGCACGGCCCGCCTGAAGAGGATGTAGCCCACACCCGATAAGGCGATAAAACAGACGACATCGGCCAATCGATTGAGGAAGGTTTTGACCCCTTGGCTCATGAAGACATCAAAGGTGTCGATGACGATGTGTTCACGCCGGGCGCTGACCAAGGGCAAAGCGCAGTAAATGAGCAAGGCCAGTCCTATTTCCGTGATTTCAAAGCCGCCTGCCAGCGGCTTGTTGAAGAAATACCGACCGACCACGTCGACCGCTGTGACGATCATCATCAAAAAAAGCACGGCTGCGGCAAAGAAACCCAGGGTCCTCTGTAAAAGTTGAGCGAATCTCATCCCTGGTGTCCTTGCCTGAGGCGGTTGGCGCGACGCGTCCACGCGTCGAATGTGATGTTCATGATGCGGTCGGTGCGCAAGAAATCTCGGGCGCGACGCGCCTCTGCTGGATCGATGGGACGAACACCCCCGAGCGTTGACGCATTGATTTGCAGCTGTGCCATGCGCTCCATGAAGACGGCCAGAAAAGCGGCTTCTTGCACGCTGCGCCCGGCCGTCAGCAGGCCATGGTGGGCCAGCAGCATCGCGTGATGCGGGCCCAGTGCGGCGGCGATGATTTCGCCCTCTTTGTCGGCCGTGGGCAAGCCAGGCCACTCGGGCAAAAAGACCATGTCCTCAAACAAAGGGGTGGCGTCCATGTGCGCCACAACAAGAGGGCATTCGGCTGCAGCCAGTGCAGAAGCCGCAGGGGGATGGGTGTGGACAATCGCGTTCACGTCTGGGCGACTTCTGTAGACCCACAAATGAAAGCGTGTGGCCGGGTTGGGCTCGCGGATGCCGTGAGCACCTTCCCCCTCGATCAAGCGCATTTGATCGTCAATCAAAAGCCAAGATGCAGGTGTGGCTTCGTCAAATGACAAACCCAGAGGCAGCGTCCAATAGGTGTTGGGGATGGGCCCCCGGGCGGTGATTTGCCCTGCCAACCCCGATTCATGCTTTTCGTCCGCAAGAATCAGGGCGCATTGGGTCAGAACTTGGCGAGGGTCAGTCATCCGATGCCGAAATTATTTGCCGTCGGCCACGCGCTTGAGTTCTTCACGGAACTCGGCCAGGACCTTGGCACCCTCCAGCCCTTTGGCATTGGCAGCCTGGATCCAGTTGTTGGCCAAGGGCTCTGTGCGGGTGCGCACTTCGGCAATGAAGGCCGGGCTGGCTTGCTGGATGTTCACACCCGCAGCGCGCAAGGCTTCCATGCCGCCTTTGTCCGCAGCATCCCAAGCTTGACCCGCCAAGCGGGCCAGAGCTTCACCCGAGACGGAATTGATGGCGTCCTGGTCTTGTTTGGACAGCTTGTTCCACTTCTCTTCGTTCATGAAGAAGCCAAAAGCCGAAGAGTAAAAACCGCCAGGGAAAATGGTGGCGTGCTTGACCACTTTGTCCAAGTTAAAGGACTTGATGGATTCGGATGGGAAAAACGTGCCGTCGGCCACGCCAGAGGCCAAAATTTCATAGGATTCTGGGGCGGGTTTGACCAGTGGGGAGGCGCCCAAGGCTTTGGCAGAAGCCTCCGAGATGCCACCGCCGCTGCGGATTTTCATGCCCGCGATGTCAGCGACCGAGTTGACGGGCTTTTTGACCAAAAACATTTGGCCAGGGCCGTGG
>JBIKRC010000335.1:0-2888 GCA_044349375.1 Limnohabitans sp. | reverse complement strand
AAGCCTGTTGGTGCAGCTCAAGCGCCAAACGGGCTGCGCTGATTTGGTGCCGCTGCACCGCATCGACCGCGAAACCGCGGGTCTGGTGTTGTTCGGCAAACGCCTGTTCGAGCGCGACGCTTACCACGCGCTGTTTCGGGACCACCAGATCCACAAAACTTACCATGCGGTGGCGGCGCGTGCGCCTCACCTGAAGCTGCCGCTGGTACACACCAGCCGCCTGGTGCCGGGCGAGCCGTTTTTCAGATCGCAGGAGGTGCCTGGGCCCGCCAACAGCGAAACCCGCATCTATTTACTGCACACCGATGGCCTGCGGGCGCTGTATGCGCTGGCGCCCATCAGTGGCAAGCGTCACCAGCTGCGGGTGCACATGAACGCCTTGGGCATCCCAATCGAAGGCGACCTGTTTTACCCCAACGTCTTGCGCGGCCCGGATGCGCCTGAAGACTTCAGCCAGCCCTTGCAATTGCTGGCCCAGGCGGTGCGATTCACCGATCCGATCACCGATGAAATCCGCGAGTGGACCAGCGGGCTGCGTTTGTCGATCAGTCCGCCTTAAGACGCTTGGGCTCGGGGGCTCAGCCTGGCAACAAACTCGCCAGCAACTGACTCAGGTGCACGGCCTCGCGCTGAGCACCGTCGTGGATCTGGTGGCGGCAACTGGTGCCGTCGGCGACCAGGATCGCATCGGGCTGGGCGCGCACGGCAGGCAACAAGCTCAGCTCGGCCATTTGCATGGACACCTCGTAGTGCTTGGCCTCGTAGCCAAAACTGCCGGCCATGCCACAGCAACTGCTTTCAATGAGTTGCGGCTTGGCCCCCGGAATCCAGCGCAAGACCTCCATCACGGGGGACACCGCGTCAAAGGCTTTTTGGTGGCAATGGCCGTGCAGCAAGACCGGACGTGCAACCGGAGCGATTTGCGCTTTCAGTGCATCCAGATGGCCACCTTGAGCCTCCCGCGCCAAAAATTGTTCAAACAGCAAGGCCTGCTGGGCGATCTTTTGAGCGCCCTCGCCCAAACCCATCACCAACAACTCGTCACGCAAGGTCAGCAAACAAGAAGGCTCCAGGCCCACGATGGACAGGCCTTTTTCGGCAAAAGGCAACAGGCTTTGCACCATTTCGCGGGCTTTGTCGCGGGCTTTGTCCACCATGCCGCTGGCCAAATAGGTGCGGCCGCAGCACAGGTGCTGGCCGTCGTCTTGCAACTTGGTGGCCACATGCACGGTGTAACCCGCGGCCTGCAGCACCTTCACGGCCGCATGTGCATTGGCCGACTCCAAGTAACCGTTGAAGGTGTCCACAAACAAGACCACCCCACGCGCCGCTGCCAACACCTCGGCGCGACTAGCGGTCGCATGTACTGCGCGTGGCGGGGTGTTGAAGAAGTGACGCATCTGCCATTCGGGCAAGCTGCGTTTGGCCGACAGGCCCAAGAGCTTTTCTGTCAACGCGGCCAGCAGCGGCATGCGGTTGCGCAGGTTCAAAACCGGGGCCAGGCGCGCCGCCCATCGGGCGTACTCGGGCAAATGGGCCACCAATTTGTCTTGTAGCGTGTGGCCGTGCTTGGCCTTGTAGTGCTGCAAAAATTCGACCTTCATCTTGGCCATGTCAACCCCGGTGGGGCAATCACGCTTGCAGCCTTTGCAGCCCACACACAAGTCCATGGCGTCGTGCACCGCCTGGCTGCTCAGCGCATCCTCGCCCGCCAAGCCCTCAATCTGCCCGCTCAGCGCCAAGCGCAAGGTGTTGGCGCGGCCACGCGTCAGGTGCTGCTCATCACGGGTCACGCGGTAACTGGGGCACATGGTGCCTGCGTCGAACTTGCGGCAGTGCCCGTTGTTGTTGCACATCTCCACCGCCTTGGCCAGGCCCTGGGCCGGGTCGCCGCCGGTGCCGGGTGCACTGGTTTGCTCGGTCACGGGGTTGTTTTGCACATCCCAGGCACGCCAGTCCAAAGCGGTTTGGATCGGCACCACCTTGTAGGTGGGCGAATAGCGCATCAGTGTGGTGTCGTCCATTTTGGGCGGGTTGACGATGCGCTGGGGCGACAGCATTTGACCGGGGTCCATCTGTTGCTTGATGGCAGCAAAGGCTTCGCTGATGCGTGGGCCAAACTGCCAGCCAATCCACTCGCCCCGGCACAGCCCGTCTCCGTGCTCACCACTGAACGCGCCCTTGTAATGACGCACCAAGGCGCTGGCTTCTTCGGCAATGGCGCGCATTTTTTTGGCCCCATCGCGGCGCATGTCCAAGATGGGGCGCACATGCAAAGTGCCCACCGAGGCGTGGGCGTACCAGGTGCCCCGGCTGCCGTATTTTCGAAACACGCCGGTCAGGGCCTCGGTGTACTCGGCCAGACTTTCCAGCGGCACCGCGCAGTCCTCAATAAAGCTCACCGGCTTGCCGTCGCCACGCAAGCTCATCATGATGTTCAAGCCCGCCTTGCGCACTTCCCACAGGTTCTTTTGAGGCGCATCGTCCACCATCTCGACCACGCTGCCGGGCAGACCCAAGTCGCCCATCAGCTCCACCAGCTCCTTGATCTTGTGCGCGATGTCGGCCTTGCTCGGCCCGGAAAACTCCACCAACAACACGGCCTCGGGCATGCCATCGTTGATGTGCGGCGACAAGGCGGTGCGGATGGTGGGCGCAAAAGCCGGGTTCTGTAAAGACAGCTCGATCATGGTGCGGTCCACCAGCTCGACGGCCGACAGCTGCCCCACCGCCATGCCCTGCCCCAGCTTGACGATGTGCTGGGCCGAATCCATGGCTTGGTAAAAGGTCGGAAAGTTCACCACCCCCAACACCTTGGCGCGCGGCAACTCGGACAAGCGCAGGGTGAGCGAGCGTGTCAGCGCCAGCGTGCCCTCGCTGCCGATCAG
>JBIKRC010000334.1:0-2912 GCA_044349375.1 Limnohabitans sp. | reverse complement strand
GAGATCAACAACTTTTACACCGTCACCATCTACGAAAAAGGCTCGGAAGTCGTTCGCATGATGCAAACGCTGGTGGCCACCCCCGCTGACAGCCTGGGACGCGATGGATTTTCCAAAGGCATGAAGCTCTACTTTGAGCGCCATGATGGCCAAGCCGTGACCTGCGACGACTTTGCACAAGCGATCGCCGACGCCAACCCCGGCTCGGCGCTGGCTCAGAACCTGAGCACGTTCAAGCACTGGTACAACCAAGCGGGTACGCCGCGACTGCAAGCGACAGGCGAATACAACGCGGCCGAACGCAGCTACACCCTGACCCTGCGCCAAAGCTGCCCCGCGACACCTGACCAAACCGATAAAAAACCTTTTGTGGTTCCAGTCACGCTGGGCTTGCTCAGCCGCGACGGCGCTGCCCTGCCCTTGCAGTTGGCTGGCGCCAACGACAGCGTCCTGCAGCAAACCCTGGTGCTGACAGAAGAAAGCGCCAGCTTCACCTTTGCCAACATCGACAGCGAACCCGTGCCCTCCTTGCTGCGCGGTTTCAGCGCCCCCGTGGTGCTGGAAGACGGTTTGTCCGCGGCCGACCTTCTCATCTTGTTGGCCCACGACAGTGATCCCTTCAACCAGTGGGAAGCTGGCCAGCGTCTGATGCTGCAAAGCGCGCTCGATGCCATTCAGCAAAACAAGGACCTGACGGGCCAGCCTGTGCTGTCCGACGCCTTGCTCGCGGCCTTGCGCAATGTGTTGCGCCACCCCGAACTGGACGCGGCTTTCAAAGATCTGGCGCTAACGCTGCCGTCCGAGAACTACATTGCCGACCAGCTGGACGTGGTGGACCCGCAACGCGTGCATGCGCTGCGCGAGAGCATGCGCCTGAAACTGGCCACGGCCTTGCAGGCCGACTGGCAATGGGCCTGGGACGCGCACAAGCACAACGGCGCCTACACACCCGATGCCCAATCCAGCGGCCGCCGTGCCTTGGCAGGCCTGTCCATGACCATGTTGTGCGTGGCCGCTGTGCACAGCGGTGACACCGTCACGCCCGGCCGCGTGTACCAGCAGTTCAAGGACGCGGGCAACATGACCGACCGCTTCAACGCCTTGTCGGCACTGGTGGTAAGCGGCCATGCCTTGGCGCAAGATGCTTTGGCCTTGTTCCACAAAATGTTCAAGCACGAAGCACTGGTCATCGACAAATGGTTTGCCCTGCAAGCCGGTGCACCCGACCGTGCAGGCGACGTGTTGCCGCGTGTGCGCCAGCTCATGCAACATGCCGACTTCAGCCTGCGCAACCCCAACCGTGCCCGCAGCCTGATCTTCAGCTACTGCAGCGCCAACCCGGCAGGTTTTCACCGCGCCGATGCCGCTGGCTATGTGTATTGGAGCGAGCAGGTGCTGGCGCTCGATGCCATCAACCCGCAAGTGGCAGCCCGCCTGGCCCGCGCCATGGACCGCTGGAGCCGCCTGGCAGAGCCCTACCGCAGCGCGGCCAAAGTCGCCATCGAGCGCGTGGCCGACAAAGCCGACCTGTCGAACGATGTGCGCGAAGTGATCAGCCGCGCCCTGAGTGCGGCTTGAAGTGCAGCACCTGACTTCGACGCCCGAACCCAAGGAACGAACATGAGCAGCAAAATTTCCCTGTCCCGCTACCTGGTGGAACAGCAACGCGACAAAGGCCACATTCCGGCTGACCTGCGCTTGCTGCTCGAAGTGGTGGCCCGGGCTTGCAAAAGCATCAGCCACGCAGTGAACAAAGGCGCTTTGGGCGGCGTGCTGGGGAGTGCCGACAGCGAGAACGTCCAAGGCGAAGTGCAAAAAAAGCTCGACATCATCGCCAACGAGGTGCTGCTCGAAGCCAACGAATGGGGCGGGCACCTGGCCGCCATGGCCTCTGAAGAAATGGACAGCATTTACCTGGTGCCCAACCGCTACCCGCAGGGCGAATACCTGCTGCTGTTTGATCCACTCGACGGCTCGTCCAACATCGACGTCAACGTCAGCATCGGCACCATCTTCAGCGTACTCAAAAAGACGGAGGGTGAGCAGGGTGTCACCGAACAAGACTTCTTGCAGCCCGGCAAGAACCAGGTGGCCGCAGGCTACTGCGTGTACGGCCCGCAAACCACGCTGGTGCTGACTGTGGGCGATGGTGTGGCCATGTTCACCTTGGACCGCGAGCAAGGCTCGTTCGTGCTGACACAGGAAAATGTGCAAGTACCCGCCGACACCAAAGAATTTGCCATCAACATGAGCAACATGCGCCACTGGGACGAACCCGTGCGCCGCTACATTGATGAATGCCTGCAGGGCAAAGAAGGTCCGCGCGGCAAGGACTTCAACATGCGCTGGATCGCCAGCATGGTGGCCGATGTGCACCGCATCCTGACCCGTGGCGGCGTGTTCATGTACCCTTGGGACAAGCGTGAACCGCACAAACCCGGCAAGCTGCGCCTGTTGTACGAAGCCAACCCTATGAGCTGGCTGATCGAACAAGCCGGGGGGGCCTCGACCAATGGCAAAGAGCGTATTCTGGATCTGCAACCGGGCCAGTTGCACGAGCGGGTGAGCGTGATCCTGGGCTCCAAAAACGAAGTGGAGCGCGTGACCCAATACCACGCCAAGGCTTGACCGCAGGCCCTGCAGTTTTGCTGCTGCAAGTTACCCATCAAAAGGCCCCTGACACTCACGTGTCAGGGGCCTTTTGCCATTCATGACCGCAAGCCATTGGCTTGCGGGGTGAATCATTCGTCGCTGTCTGGCGGAAAGCCATCGCCAACAGGCACAGGCACAGGCGCTGCAGCCACCGCAGGCTCAGAGACCACAGCACGCAGGGTTTCACGCAACATTTTCTTCTCGGGCAAGCTCAAGGCGCGCGCCAAGCGCTGGCGCATGCGCAGCAACAGTTGGCGATC
>JBIKRC010000333.1:0-2924 GCA_044349375.1 Limnohabitans sp. | reverse complement strand
TGAACTCTTCGGCGATGACTTTTTGGCGGTCGCCGCGCATGCCAGCGCAAGCGAAGTCCCAGCTGGCTTGGATGTCGGCGGCCGTCTTGGCCACGCTTTGGCCTTTGCCAGATGAACTCATGACAGGTTTGATGACGACCGGAAAGCCGATGTCGGTGGCACGGGCCAGCAGCTCGGCGGCCGATTCGGCGTAGCTGAATTTGGCGGTACGAACGCCCAAGCCCACGGCCACATCGCGGATGCGGTCGCGGTTCATGGTCAGGTTGGCCGCGCGGGCGCTGGGGATGACTTCAAAGCCTTCTTTTTCTACGTCCAGCAGCACTTCGGTGCGGATCGCTTCGATCTCGGGCACGATCAAATCGGGCTGGTATTTGGCAATGGCAGCACGCAAGGGTGCTTCGTCGAGCATGCTGAAGACACAAAACTCGTCGGCCACTTGCATGGCAGGAGCGCCAGCGTAGCTGTCGCAGGCCATCACATGGCAGCCCAGGCGCTTGGCGCTGATGACGAATTCTTTGCCGAGTTCACCAGAACCCAGAAGCAGTATTTTTTTCATACTCAGGCCTTCTGGATGTCGGCGTGAATCTGCTGCAGCTGCGCGGCTGTCAGGCGGTTGCCGTGCTGGCTGACCACCGCAGCGGCTGCGCGGTTGGCCAATGCGGCCGCTTGCGCCGGGCTTTGGCCGTGGGTGATGCCGAACAAAAAGGCACCGGCAAACATGTCGCCAGCGCCGTTGGTGTCCACCGCCTTTGTGGCCACAGCGGGCACTTCGATGCGCTGGGTGCCTTGCACCACGATGCAGCCTTTAGGCCCCCGCGTCAGGCAGACGGTTTTGGCCAAAGCCGACAGCTGGCCAATGATGGTGTCCAGCTCGTCGGTGTCGCACCAGGTTTGCGCTTCTTCTTCGTTGGCAAACAAATAGTCCAGGCCGTCGCCGATCATGGCTTCGAGGCCTGCGCGGCAGAAGTTGATCATGCTCACATCGCTGAGCGTCAGCGCCGTGGCCACTTTGTGCTCGATGGCAATCCGGCGGCCTTGGACTGCAGCTTCGAGGCCACTGGGCGAAGCGGCCAGATAGCCTTCCATGTAATAAATTTTCGACTTGGCGATGTCTTGCGGGTGCAGGGCCGAGGCGTCCAGCTGCGAGGTGGCGCCTAAAAAGGTGCACATGCTGCGCTCAGCGTCGGGGGTGACCAGCACCATGCAGCTGCCGGTTTGGCCTTCTTGCGCCTGTGTGTGGGTCAGGTTGGTGGCCACGCCGTTGGTTTGCAAGTCTTGTGTGTAGTAGGCGCCCAACTCATCGTCGGCCACCCGGCACGAATAAAACGCCTTGCCGCCCAATTGGGCCAGCGCCACCACGGTGTTGCCCGCCGAGCCGCCGCCGGTGCGGCGGGCGTGCAGGCCTTGCACATGGGTGAGCAATTCCGCCCGTTGGGGGGTGTCGATCAGCGTCATGTGGCGCTTGCTCACGCCCATGGTGTGCAGCAAGGCGTCAGAGACTTCGTATTCGGTGTCGACCAGGGCGTTGCCGATAGCGTAGAGGTGGTAGTGGGACATGGGCGGCAGGGTGTTGGTGTAAATCCATGAGTTTACCGACCCTCACATCAATCCTGCTTCGGCCATCGACAGTGCCTGTCCTTGCCCCACGATGATGTGGTCGAGCACGCGCACATCGACCAGCGCGAGTGAAGCTTTGAGGGTCTGGGTCAGGTGCTCGTCGGCCCGGCTGGGCTGGACTGAACCGCTGGGATGGTTGTGCGACAGCACCACAGCGGCTGCCTGGTGGTGCAGGGCGCGCATGACCACTTCGCGGGGGTAGACCGAGGTCTGGCTCAGCGTGCCCCGAAAAAGTTCTTCCATGGCCAGCATGCGGTTTTGATTGTCCAGAAACAGCACCGCAAAAACTTCGTGGTTTTTGTGCGCAAGTTGCAGCTGCAAATACTGTTTGACGGCGTCGGGCGTTTGGAATGCCTCTCGCTCCTTCAGGCGCTGGCTCAAGGCCCGGCGGGCCAGCTCGAACACGGCCAGCAGCTCGGCCTGTTTGGCCGGGCCCAGGCCCTTGACCAATTGGAGTGACTGCGCCGTGGCCTGCAGCAAGCCCGCGATGCCGTCTGGCCCCAGCAGTTCTTCGGACAGCTGAAAGACATTTTTGCCCACCATGCCGGTGCGCAGCAAAATGGCCAGTAACTCCACATCGCTCAGGGCCTGCGGGCCACGGGCGAGCAATTTTTCGCGCGGGCGCGCATCGACCGGCAAGTCCTTCATGCTCATGTGTTGCCCCTCCCTGGAGCGACCTCGGTCCTTTTATTCCCTTGGGTGGGGTGGCTTGGCCGGGTTTTTTTACAATAATGGCTCCTTTATGCCCGTTTGGCCGCGTTTGCGGCATTCCAGAAAACCCTTATGCCCATTGTCGAACCCGGTTCTTTTTTGACGCTTCACTACCGCTTGGCCGGGCCGCAGGGCGACATCATCAACACTTTCCATGAAAAGCCCGCCACCCTGTCTCTGGGCTCGGGCACCTTGTCGCCCGCCCTCGAGCAGCGTTTGTTGGGCTTAGCCGAAGGCACCCGAGTGGTGATGGAGATCCCGGCCGGCGAAGCTTTTGGCGACCACATCGCGGACATGCAGCAATGGGTGGCCCGCAAGCTGCTGAACGAATTGGGTGATCCGACTGAAAAATATGTGGCAGGCGATGTGGTGCAATTCCCCACGCCCGATGGCTTGGGTTCGTATGCGGGCACGGTGCTGGAAGTGAACGCAGAGGGCGCGGTGAAGTTTGACTTCAACCACCCCTTGGCCGGTCAGCCTGTGACCTTTGAAGTTGAACTGATTGGAGTGCTGTGATGACATCTGAAGTGCTGTTGGCCGAGCCGCGAGGCTTTTGCGCCGGAGTGGACCGTGCGATCGACATCGTGGAGCATGCG
>JBIKRC010000332.1:0-2929 GCA_044349375.1 Limnohabitans sp. | reverse complement strand
ACTGCCGCATGGAAGTCTCTGAAGGTGAAGCCATGATGCGCCGATCAGGCATCCGTTGGCTGTCGACCACGACCAAGTCCATCGAAGAAATCGCCACCACGATCTTGCAAGAGATCAAGCCGGACCGGCTGATTTACTGAAAAAGACGACCTCCAGGACCTAGGGCATGCCCCACCACATGGGTGGCGCGTGCACCTCCAGGCCCGTCTAAGCAAATGATGGAGCAAACAACTGCGGGGTCGTCATGCCAAGGTCGCCGCAATCCGTTCAGCGCATTGACGCGCCTGCGCCGCATCCCTGGCCTCCACCATGACGCGGACCAAGGGTTCGGTGCCGCTGGCACGAATCAAAACCCGCCCGGAATCACCCAACTCAGTCTCTACCGCTTGTTTGGCCGCCCACAAAGGAGCGTGACCTTGCCAATCAAAACCGGGCGACAGGCGCACATTAATCAAAGTTTGCGGAAAGAGACTGACATCTTCGAGCAACTGCGCCATGGTCTGACCACTGCTCACACAGGCTTGCAGCACTTGCAAAGCACTGACCAGACCATCGCCCGTGGTGTGCTTGTCCAAGGCCAGCAAATGGCCCGAGCCTTCTCCGCCCAGCAACCAGCCTTTGTCGTGCAGGAGCTCCAACACATAACGGTCGCCCACTTTGGCCCGCACAAATTGCACGCCTCGCTTTTGCAGGGCAATCTCTACCGCCAGGTTGGTCATCAAAGTGCCCACGACACCGGGCACAGCTTCGTCCCGAGCCAAACGGTCGGCAACCATCAGGTACAACAATTCATCACCATTGAACAAGCGCCCCGATGCATCCACCAACTGAAGGCGGTCGGCATCGCCATCGAGGGCCACACCGTAATCGGCCCGGTGGTCCTTGACCGCCTGCACCAGTGCCTCGGGGTGGGTCGCACCGACGCCCTTGTTGATGTTCAGGCCATCGGGCGCACAACCGATGGCAACCACCTCTGCGCCCAATTCGTGGAAGACCTTGGGCGCGATCTGATAAGCCGCCCCGTGGGCCGCATCCACCACAATCTTCAGGCCTTTAAGGGTCAAGTCGTTGGAGAATGTGTTCTTGCAAAACTCGATGTATCGGCCAGCTGCATCGTCCAGTCGTCGGGTCTTGCCCAGATCGGCAGAATCCGCCCAGACCGGGTCCTCCAGCAGCCTGGCTTCCACGGACTCCTCCCAAGCATCGGACAGTTTCTGTCCTTTGGCGCTGAAGAATTTGATGCCGTTGTCGGCAAACGGGTTGTGGCTGGCGCTGATCACAACCCCCAAGGAAGCGCGTTGCGCTCGCGTCAGATAAGCCACAGCGGGCGTCGGCACAGGCCCGAGCAAGACCACGTCCACCCCTGCCGAGTTGAAGCCCGACTCCAGAGCGCTTTCGAGCATGTACCCGGAAATGCGGGTGTCTTTGCCGATCAAAACCACAGGATGGGGTTCCTGGGTCTTCAAGACACGGCCGACCGCGTGAGCCAAGCGCAAGATGAAGTCGGGGGTGATGGGGCTTTGCCCCACAGTGCCGCGGATGCCGTCTGTCCCGAAATATTGACGCGCCATGAACTGATCCTTTTTTTATAATGAGTCGTCTGATTTTATCGGTCTAGGCAAGCCAAATCGCTGACACGCACTGCGTGGCAGCGCTCATTTTTCAGCGGCGGCTGTTTGGACTACTTGCCAGACTTTCAAGGCGTCCACCGTGGCCTTGACATCGTGCACACGAACCAGGCGAGCACCCCGTTCTACGGCCAGTAAAGCCGCAGCCACACTGGCTGACAAGCGCTCAGAGGGCTGGGGAATAACGCCATCTTGGTTCAGCACGGCCCCCAAGGACGATTTTCGCGACCAAGCCGACATCACAGGACGTCCCTCCAGCATCAATTGCGCTTGGTGGGCCAGCAATTCGAAGTTTTGCGTCACCGTTTTGCCAAACCCAATGCCCGGATCCAGCACCAAACGGGCTGCATCAACGCCTTGTGCCAAGAGACTTTGCATGCGCGCTTGCAAGAACAGCTTGACATCGGAAACGACGTCGCCGCTCATGGTGTCCAGTTGCATGGTCTGCGGGTCACGGTGCATGTGCATCAAACACACGCCGCACGATGGATGGCCCACCACCACCCGCTCGGCACCTGGCTGGCGCAAAGCCCAGATGTCGTTCACGATGTCCACCCCTAAGTCCAGAACCGCCTGCATCACCTCAGGCTTGTAAGTGTCCACCGATATCGGAATCTGCCAGCGCACGGCTTCGCGCAAAAATGGCATCAACCGCGCCAACTCGTCTTCCAGCGGCACCGCTTGGGCACCAGGTCGGGTCGACTCCGCCCCCACATCCAGAATGCCAGCACCTTCGCGCAACAACCGCTCGGCATGCTGCAAGGCCTGTGAGCCCTGCGCATGCTGTCCGCCATCCGAAAAAGAGTCTGGGGTCAGGTTGACGATGCCCATGACCCACGGGCGCGTGAGGTCCAGCTTAAAACGTGTGGTTTGCCAATGCATACAACAAGCAACTTTCAAACAAAACAAAAAAGGGCAACGCCATGGAAAACGGGGCCCGCAGGCCCCGTCCGTTGTCTCACTGGCTTGTCCTGACTCGCTCAGGCCGCTGTGGTAGCGGGTTCAGGTTGGACGACCGGGGTGCCACCACCACTGCTGCCACCTGAGGGAGGCGTGCGTGGTGTCCAGTCCTTTGGAGGCAATGGATCACGGCCTGCCATGATGTCGGCAATCTGATCTTTGTCGATGGTTTCCCACTCGAGCAAGGCTTTGGCCATGGCGTGCATTTGGGCGCTGTGTTCCTCGATCAAACGGCGCGCCAGGCTGTACTGCTCGTCGATGATGCGGCGCACCTCCAAGTCCACCTTTTGCATGGTGGCTTCGCTCATGTTGGTGGTCTTGGTGACCGAGCGGCCGAGAAA
>JBIKRC010000331.1:0-2930 GCA_044349375.1 Limnohabitans sp. | reverse complement strand
CCTCCGTTTCCCTCTGGGAAACATAAGTTGGGTTATTTTTACCTTCCGCGACACGGCTGAACCGGTTGGCGGATGCGACTGTGGCATGGGAAGGGCCTGAGTACATCAATCATTGTGCCATGGCTTGTCCGATACCCAGCTTACAGCCGCATCCAACAAGGTGTTCAAAAGGCTCTTGGTGTGGAAAAAGACCCCGGCCAAGCGGGGTCCCCTGTCATCCTGGTTCGATCAGCCTTTGATCTGATCGACGATCTGCTGCAAAGCGGCCGGGTCGTCCATGGTGGTCAGGTCGCCCGGATCGCGCCCCTCAGCCACGGCTTGGATGGCCCGGCGCAGCAATTTGCCGCTGCGCGTCTTGGGTAAGGCCGAAACGAAGAAGACACGCGAGGGGCGCGCCACCGCGCCCAGTTGCGAGTCCACCACCTTCATGACTTCGCCTTCGAGCTTCAGACGCGCTGCCGCATCGCCCAAACCCGAAGCGTCTTTGGCGATGGCAAACGCCATGGCCACCTGACCTTTGAGGGGGTCGGCCACACCGACCACCGCCACTTCGGCGATGTTGGGGTGGCTGGAAATGCTTTCTTCGATCTCGCGGGTACCCAGGCGGTGACCGGCCACGTTGATCACGTCGTCGGTGCGGCCCAAGATGAAGTAATAACCGTCTTCGTCGCGCAATGCCCAGTCGAAGGTGTTGTAGACCAGTTTGCCCGGCACCGTCTTCCAGTAGGTCTTGACGAAGCGCTCGTCGTCGCCCCAAATGGTTTGAAGGTTGCCGGGGGGCAGCGGGCCTTCGATGGTCAACACGCCCTTTTGGTGGGCACCGGTCAGTTCTTCACCGGTCTGGTCGTCGACCAGTTTGACGTTGTAGCCATAGATGGCTTTGCCGGGCGAGCCAAACTTGCTGGGCGCTTTTTCCACACCGTTACAAATGCTCAGGATGGGCCAGCCGGTCTCGGTCTGCCAATAGTTGTCGATGATGGCTTTGCCGTTCAGGCCTTCAGAAATCCACTTGGCGGTCGGCTCGTCCAGCGGCTCCCCGGCCAAGAACAGCGCTTGCAGGCTGGACAAATCGTATTGGGTGAGCAGCGCAGGGTCTTGCTTTTTCAGCACACGGATGGCCGTGGGCGCGCTGAACATGACGTTGACCTTGTACTTCTCGACCAGGCTCCACCAGATGCCGCCATCGGGGCGGATCGGCAGACCTTCGTAAAGAATGGTGGCCATGCCGCCGATCAGCGGGCCATAAATGATGTAACTGTGGCCCACGACCCAGCCAATGTCGCTGGTGCAGAAGAATGTGCCGCCCGGCTTGCCTTCAAAGACATTGGGCATGCTCGCCGCCAAGGCCACGGTGTAGCCGCCGGTGTCACGCTGCACGCCTTTGGGTTTGCCGGTGGTGCCCGAGGTGTAGAGGGTGTAGCTGGGATGGGTGGATTCGACCCATTCACAAGGAATGACCGCATCCATGCGCTTGACGCGTTCGGTGGCGTAGTCCACATCGCGCCCTGCCACGGGTGTGAAGGCGGCCAAATGACGGTCCACCATGACCACCTTGGCGGGTTTGTGGGCCGACAGCTGAATGGCTTCGTCGAGCAGGGGCTTGTAGGCCACCACCTTGCCGCTGCGTGAACCCGCGTCGGCACTGATGATGACTTTGGGCGTCGCGTCTTCGATGCGGGTGGCCAGCGAGTGCGACGCAAAACCGCCAAACACCACCGAATGGATGGCTCCCAGGCGCACGCAAGCCAACATGGCGAACGCCGCTTCAGCGATCATGGGCATGTAGATCAACACGCGGTCGCCCTTGACCACGCCCAGGTCTTGCAAGATGGCGGCCATCCGCTGCACTTCGGCGTGCAGGTCACGGAAGGTGTAGGTTTTTTCGGTGTCGGTTTCGGTCGACACAAAGATCAAAGCGGGCTGATCGGCACGCTCGGGCAAGTGGCGGTCCACTGCGTTGTAGCACAGGTTGGTCTCGCCGCCGACGAACCACTTGGCAAACGGTGGCTTGCTGTAGTCGCAAATTTGCTGGGGTTGGACTTTCCAATCCACCAGCTTGGCCTGCTCGGCCCAAAAGGCGTCGCGGTCGTTGATCGAGCGTGCGTGAAAGTCAGCAAAGCTGCTCATGAAAGTCTCCTGATTACCCACCAAGTTAAAAAACGAAAAAGGGGAGCGATGGCCCGGCATCGTCTGCACACTTCTGAATTCATAATTATGACCAAGGGACTTGCAAGAAGCTGACTCAGCCCATGGCCAAAATCGTCATCGACGATGGTTGTCCAGCGCACATCCCGCTCGGCCCGTTCACTTGAACAAACTTTGCAGCAGCTTGAAATCGGGGTGCTCGGCCGTACGCAGCCACTCGAAAGCCACCATTTCGGCGGTCACCAACTCAGCCCCTGCCCCAGCCAGGCGGTCGTAGGCCGCATCGCGGTTGCGCTCAGTGCGTGAGCTGCACGCATCGGTCACCACCCAAACCTCGAACTCGTCTTCCAGCAAATCCAGCGCCGTTTGCAGCAAGCAAATGTGTGCTTCGCAACCCGCCAACACGATGGTCTTGCGCGGCTCTGCGCCGGGCTGGGGTTTTTGCAGGTGGCGTGGCAAGCTGCGGGCATTGCCCTTGGGGGCTTGGGGCGTCTCGGGCTGCAACCATTCGCCCAAACCCTCTTCTACCGCGCTGAACTGCATCTTGGCCAGCACCTGGCGGCAGCGGCTGCGCAATTCGGGAGGCATCTCGCCGAGACGAGACGGGTTTTGTTCGGTGCCCCAGGTGGGGACATCCAGCGCTTGGGCCAAAGTGGCCAGGCGAATGGCGTTGCCCCAGACGGCATCGGCGTCCAGCATCGCGGGTTTCAAGCGGGCCTGGAAATCCACCAGCACCAGTTGGCTTTCATCTGCATCGATCAACATGTTCAGTCCTTGGAGTGTCT
>JBIKRC010000040.1:0-11200 GCA_044349375.1 Limnohabitans sp. | reverse complement strand
CAACTCTCTTTGCCGCTCTACGTCATACTGCGACTGTGCAAACGCATGCACTGAAAATTGAAGTAGAAATAAAACGGATAAAACAATATTTTTCATAAGTCTTTTGTAATTTTAATGTATTCATCCAGCATTATAAAACTACTCCCACTCAATCGTCGCCGGTGGTTTTGAACTCACGTCGTAGGTCACTCTGTTGATGCCGCGCACCTCATTGATGATGCGGCCCGACACTTTTTTGAGCAGCGCATAAGGCAGCTCGGCCCAGTCGGCCGTCATGAAGTCGCTGGTTTGCACGGCGCGCAAAGCCACCACATAGTCGTAGGTGCGGCCATCGCCCATCACGCCCACGCTTTTCACGGGCAAAAACACGGTGAAGGCTTGGCTGGTCAGGTCGTACCAAGTCTTGCCCGTTTCGTCGGTGAAGTTGCGCAGTTCTTCGATGAAGATAGCGTCCGCACGGCGCAGCAGGTCAGCGTATTCTTTTTTGACTTCGCCCAAAATCCGCACGCCCAAGCCGGGACCTGGGAAGGGATGGCGGTAGACCATTTCACGCGGCAGGCCCAGCGCCACGCCGAGTTCGCGCACTTCGTCTTTGAAGAGTTCGCGCAGTGGCTCCAGCAGTTTCAAGCCCAGTTGCTCGGGCAAGCCGCCCACGTTGTGGTGGCTCTTGATGATCACGGCTTTTTTGCTCTTGGCACCACCCGACTCGATCACGTCGGGGTAAATCGTGCCTTGGGCCAGGAACGTTGCGCCTTTGACGGCGCGACTTCCATCCTCGCCTTTGTGGCCACCATCCGCTTTCAACTTGGCCGCTTGTTCCTTGAACACGTCCACAAACAAGCCGCCAATGATCTTGCGCTTGGCTTCGGGTTCGCTCACGCCTGCCAACTTGCCCAAGAACAAGTCGCTTGCGTCTACACGGATGACGTGTGCGTGCAACTTGCCCACAAACATGTCCATGACCATGTCGCCTTCATTCAGGCGCAGCAGGCCGTGGTCCACAAACACGCAGGTCAGCTTGTCGCCAATGGCACGGTGGATCAAGGCGGCGGCAACAGAGGAATCCACACCGCCGGACAAGCCGAGGATGACTTCTTCGTCACCGACTTGCTCGCGGATTTTGGCGACAGCCTCTTCGATGTAGTCGCCCATGATCCAGTCTGGGCGGGCCTGACAGATCTCGAGCACAAAGCGGTTGAGCAGCGCTTGGCCTTGCACGGTGTGCGTGACTTCGGGGTGGAACTGCACCGCGTAAAAACGGCGGGCCTCGTCGGCCATGCCGGCAATCGGGCAAGCCGGGGTCGAGGCCATGACCTTGAACCCGGCAGGCATTGCCGTGACCTTGTCGCCATGGCTCATCCAGACCTTGAGCATGCCGTGGCCTTCGGTCGTGGCAAAGTCTTCAATGCCCTTCAGCAGTTCGGTGTGGCCATGGGCGCGGACTTCGGCGTAGCCAAATTCGCGCGTGGTGCCCGCCTCCACCTTGCCGCCGAGTTGCTGGGCCATGGTCTGCATGCCGTAGCAAATGCCCAAGACCGGCACGCCCAACTCATAAACAGCATCGGGCGCTTTGTCGTCCACCTCGTACACGCTGGCATGGCTGCCCGACAGGATCACACCCTTCAGGTTGCCGTCTTTGGCGTATTCACGCACCCAGTCGCTGCTCACATCACAGGGGTGCACTTCGCAAAAAACATGCGCTTCGCGCACACGGCGTGCAATCAGCTGGGTGACTTGCGAGCCGAAGTCGAGGATCAGGATCTTGGAGTGCTGCATGGCAGGCGTCGTTCTTTGAGAAATGAAAAGGCGTCTGGGGTGCAGACGCCTTGGTGATCAAGTGCAGATTTTAGTCGGCCCGGTAGTTCGGCGCTTCTTTGGTGATCTGCACATCGTGCACATGGCTTTCGCGTATACCCGCAGCCGTGATTTCCACGAACTGCGAGTCGTTGTGCATGGCCTCGATGGTGGCGCAGCCGCAGTAACCCATGCTGGCGCGCAAGCCGCCCGCCATTTGGTAAATGATGGACACAACCGAGCCTTTGTAGGGCACGCGGCCTTCAATGCCCTCGGGCACCAGTTTGTCAGCGTTGGGGTTGCCGGTGCTGGACTCTTGAAAGTAACGGTCAGCGCTGCCTTGCTGCATGGCGCCAATCGAGCCCATGCCACGGTAGCTCTTGTAGCTGCGGCCTTGGAACAACACAATTTCGCCGGGTGCCTCTTCGGTGCCCGCGAACATGCCGCCCATCATCACGGTGCCCGCGCCTGCAGCAATCGCCTTGGCGATGTCGCCGCTGTAACGGATGCCGCCGTCAGCGATCAGGGGCACGCCTGTGCCTTTAAGGGCTGTGGCCACACTGTCCACCGCCATGATTTGCGGCACGCCCACACCCGCCACGATGCGGGTGGTGCAGATCGACCCGGGCCCAATGCCCACTTTCACCGCATCGGCACCGGCTTCGACCAAGGCCAAAGCAGCAGCGCCGGTGGCGATGTTGCCGCCAATGACTTCGATGTGCGGGTAGTTTTGTTTGACCCAGCGCACGCGGTCGAGCACGCCTTTGCTGTGGCCGTGCGCAGTGTCCACCACGATGGCGTCCACACCCGCACGGGCCAGCGCTTCTACGCGCTCTTCGGTGCCCTCGCCCACGCCCACCGCCGCGCCCACGCGCAGTTTGCCAGCACCGTCGCGGGCCGCATTGGGAAAGTTCAACTGTTTGGTGATGTCCTTGACGGTGATCAGGCCCTTGAGTTCAAAGGCGTCGTTGATGACCAGCAAGCGCTCCAATTTGTGTTTGTTGAGCAAGTGCTTGGCTTGCTCGGGCGTGGTGCCTTCAGGCACGGTGATCAGGCGCTCACGCGGCGTCATGATCTCGCTGACTTTTTGGTCATAGCGGGTTTCAAAGCGCAGATCACGGCCGGTGACAATGCCGACCACTTGGCGCCCATCGCAGACCGGGAAACCCGACACGCCCAGCTCGTCGCTCAAAGCCATCACCTGGCGCACAGTGGTGTCGGGGGTGATGACCACAGGGTCGCGCAACACCCCGGATTCATAGCGCTTGACCTTGGCCACTTGCGCGGCTTGCTCTTGCGCGGTGAGGTTTTTGTGCACGATGCCGATGCCGCCTTCTTGGGCTATGGCAATGGCCAGACGCGATTCGGTCACGGTGTCCATGGCAGCGGAAACCAGGGGCAGGTTCAGGCGGATGTTGCGGGTGAATTGCGTCGCGAGAGAGGTGTCCTTGGGCAGGACTTGCGAGTAAGCAGGGACGAGGAGAACGTCGTCAAAAGTCAGGGCTTTACCGAGTAAGCGCATAAGCGAGGGCTCCAAAAAATGGATTGTACCCGTGCAGATCAAGGGATTTCATGCGCTTGCTTGCGTGCTGATGACAGGGTCAACGGCGTGAAATGGTTCGAATCAGTTCCGCAACCAAAGCCAGTCTCTGTGGAATTCGGTCAATCAACACAAATTCCTCATCGGATGAGTGGTAATTTCCTCCGGGCAGACCCAAAGATTCAATGACCGGCTTGCCGGACAGAGATGCCCACGCCGCATCGGTACCGCCGTATGTTCGAGGCCACAAACTCAAGCGCCCGCCCAGATCAGCATAGATCGTACGTGCCAACTCAGCCAGTTGTCGACCCTCGGCGGATGCGTTGTAGGCGGGAAAACCAAGCCCAGACTGAATGTTGACATGGCCTGTCGTGAATTTTTTGGCGTTCAACAGATCACGTGCACGTAACGCCAGCCTCTCGTATGCCTGTGCATCAGGGACCCGCATGTCCGCAGAAGCAAAAACAGTGGGCGGGCTGTCCGAACTTTGAAAAGGCCCTTCTTTGAAGTCAACTTGAACTTTTGCACCGGCAAGCCAAGTTTTTTCAGCCGCACTGGCAATGGTTTTCAGAATCTCGGCCCGATCAGCGTGAGTGCCAATAGACAACTCCAAAACCAATGTGGACTCATTCGGAATGATGTTGGTCACAATGCCACCCTGCCAAGAACGCCAGTGCCACGCCAAACCAGGAATTGGGGAAACCTTTGCCCCCACACGTTGAATGAGGTCAGCTGCTTCAGTCAATGCATTGATACCCAAATGTGGATTGACGCCCGCATGAGAAGCTTTGCCCTGAACACGAAAAGTCGCCGTCAGATTGGGAGAGGGCATGCGGTCAAGGCGCCGGGCATCTTCGGCTTTGGTAAGGGTCCAATTCATACGCGTCTCTGGAACCTGCGCGGACACCTCGCGGGTGCGAAGCATCATGTCGGCCAGTTCCTCGATGGGGCGAGAGTCCTGACTCACACCCAGACCAGAGGACGCCATCCGTACCGAGAGCCCGGCCACGCCAGAAGTGCCCAAAACAATCATTTCTTCCGCACCAGTGGGCTCGCCGCTGAGTACGACATCATGCTCTTGCGCGCGTCGACGGATCAAATCGCGCGAGCCCAATGATCCACGCTCCTCGTCGCTGGTAAACAGCAATGTGATTTGTCCGAAATCCTTGAAATCACGCTGTTTGAGAAGTTTCATCACATGCAGAAAAACGGCTATTCCCCCCTTGTCGTCCGCAATGCCTGGGGCAATGGCACGTGAACCTTCAATACGGAACGGCTTGGCCGAAGCCGTGCCAGGTGGATAAACCGTGTCCATGTGCGCGATCAACAGGAAATTTCGCTTGCCTTGCCCTTTGAAAACCAAGGCCACGTTAGGCCCGACCACGTTGGCGAAAGGTGTGATTCGTTCTGTTTGAGCCCCTAATTGCTGTCCGAATTGCTCGATCCATTCCACCACTTTGAGCATACCTTGTGCTTGTCCTGTCCCAGAGTCGTGGCTCGTCAGCTCTTTCAGACTGGCCAGGACGTGTGGCGTTTCAAGTTCTGCCAGCCTCAGAAGCTCCGTGTCTTTGGGAACTTGAATTTGGCTCCAAACAGGAAAGCTCAACCCTAGAAACAGGCAGCACGTCCAAGGTAAAAGGGAGCGCAAAACAGATGAAAGTGAGGTCATGGGAGTCCCGAAAAAACGTGAACGAGGTGAACTGTCCTGGGATTTTGTACGAACTTTGAAGACGTGTGAATAGAAAAATTATTCAAGCTTTTTGATAATGCAGCACCTTGAGCGACTTTTCCGGATCGATATCGGCAAATGCCTCCGGGTTGGCCAAACGCTCGACAAACTTCAGGTTGGGCGCAGCCTCGGCCACTTGGCTGTGCAAAAACTGCGAGTCCAACTCGGGCGCGTTCAGGCACAACAGCACATGGCCTTGCGGCTCCAGCAAATCGGGCAATCGCCGGATCAGCTTGATGTAGTCCTTGGTGGCGATAAAGCTGCCTTTTTGGTAACTGGGCGGATCGATCACGATCACGCCATAAGGCCCCATCTTGCTGATCTTGCCCCAAGTCTTGAAGATGTCATGGCCCAGAAAGCGCGCTTTGGCTGGCAAGTCGTTCAGGCGGTGGTTTTGCTGCCCCACGGCCAGAGCGGCCTGGCTCATGTCCAGGTTCACGACTTGCGCGGCCCCGCCTTGCAAGGCCACCACCGAGAACGCGCAGGTGTAGGCAAACAGGTTGAGAATATTTTCGTGCAGTGCATGATTTTTCAGCCACTCACGTCCGACGGCCATGTCGAGAAACAAGCCGTGGTTTTGCCCGCGCATCAGATGCACGGTGTAACGAGCGCCCTGCTCGGTCACCACATGCGGCTCGGGCACGCTGCCCGCCATCAGGCGCGTTTCGGCTTCACCCGAAACCCGGCTCTGGAACACCCAATTGAGCGGCATGCCCGGAGCCAAGGCTTGCCAGCGGGCTTCGAGAGCAATTTGGAATTGGGCCAGTTCTGCATCGTTCACCGGTTTGAAGCTGGTCAAGACCCAGACGGGTGCGAACCAGTCCAGTGACCATTGTTCACAGCTGGGGTACAGGCCGCCTCGTCCATGAAAAACACGCCGGACGTCGTCGCTCAGAGTGATCTGCGAGATCACGTTCAAAAGGGCTTGCATGGCGACTTTCAGTACCCAGCTGCAGAGCCGCTCTTGCGCTTGGCAAACAGCCCGGTGCGCCCCTTGCCCTGGCGCTTGAAGCGTTGACGCCGTGCGACTTTGGGGTCGACTTTGAGCGGGCGGTACAGCTCAATGCGGTCATCCGCATTCACAAGCTGCGTCCAGGTCACTTTGCGGCCCCAGATGCCCGGCTGTTGAAACTTGAGCGATGACAAGGAAACAGAATCGGGTGATGGACTGACTTCAAGCCACTGGGCCATGCCAAGATCCACCGCAGCCTCCACAGTGCTGCCTATAGGCACCCTCAGTTTCAGCTCCTGCACATGACGCGGCCCAAGGCTCCAGCACAGCGTGACTTCGATCATTCGCTCAGCCATAAACCGCTTCGGCGCGTTTGACAAAAGCATCGACCAAGCTGGCGGCGATCTTGTCGAACACGGGTCCCACCAAGGCAGACAATGTTTTACTGGAAAAGCCGTACTGCAAATCCAACTCGACTTTGCATGCGCGTTGCGAGCCATCGCCAACAGGGGTGAAGCGCCACATACCGCTCAGGTTGGAAAACGGGCCTTGAACCAAACTCATGCCGACCGATCGGCCTTCCTCGTGCTCATTGCGGGTGGTGAAGGTTTGCTGGATGCCGCCCAAGCTGATACCCACTTCGGCCACCATGCCATGGGCGTCTTTTTCGAGCACGCGGGCTTTGTCGCACCAGGGCAAAAACTCAGGGTAATGGTCCACGTCGGTGACCAGGCGAAACATTTCCTCTGGCGAGTACCAGATGAGAACGGACTTGTGGATATTCTTCATACAATGTTGCGATTGTAGTTTTTCATTTCTTCTCTGGGCTTGCAGGCACTTTGCATGCCCTTGTGAACGGCCAGCCCGTCCTCATTTGCTCAACATGGCCACCACCAAAAAGTCCCCTTCTGCCCCTGTATTTGCCAAGATAGCCGAAAACAAAAAAGCGTCATTTGACTATTTTATTGAAGAGCGCTACGAGGCAGGCATGGTGCTGGAAGGCTGGGAAGTCAAGGCCATTCGCGAAGGCAAGGTGCAGCTCACCGATGGTTATGTGGTCATTCGCAACGGCGAATTGTTCATCATCGGCTGCCTCATCAACCCGCTCAAAACGGCTTCGACTCACATCAATCCTGAAGCGGCGCGCACGCGCAAACTGCTGCTCAACAAAGAAGAGATCAAGCGGCTGATCGGCAAAATCGAGCAAAAGGGTTACACCCTGGTGCCGATCAACCTGCACTGGAAATCAGGCAAGGTCAAATGCGACATTGCGCTGGCCAAGGGCAAGGCCGAGCACGACAAACGCGACACCATCAAGGACCGCGAAGGCAAGCGTGAAGTCGATCGCGCCATGAAGAGCCGTCACCGCGACCGCTGAGTGTCTGATCCCAGAGATCAGTCTGTAAGTCGGTGGCTTTAGCCCCGACACGGTTTCTCATGAAAATTCTCGGGGCTAGAACCACCGACAAATCACGCCAAATCGCGCAGCGGGTGATGATCTGAAGGCCAGGGACTCGCAAAGAAACGAGCGGCTTCCGATAAATCCACGTCTTCCACCCGTGCAGGCTTCCAGTTCGGCTTGTGGTCTTTGTCCACAGCCAAGGCGCGAATGCCTTCTACGGATTCGCTGTCGGCCACAGAGCGCAGGTGGAAGCAGTGGTGCACCATGTCGCGTTCCATGCGCAGATCGTCAGCCAGGCTCAGTTGACGGGCGCGTCGTATTTGTTCCAGCACCACATGCAGCATCAATGGTGAGCGGTGGCGCAAAACATGTGCGGTTTTCTGACTCCACTCATCGGTAGCTGCTTCCAGCTTGAGCAACATGTCAGCCAAGGTGGGGAGGCCAAAAACCTCATCGATTTGGGGTTGTGGCGTGAGCTTTTCGGGCGTCATCGCACCCGCTTGGGCCAGCACCCACCGCTCCACCGATTCGGCGTTCTCAAAGGGGCTGCTGACCAAGGTCTGCCAAATGGGCTCCAGCATCCCGCTGGCCAGCGAGATGTCGGCCAGTTTGGCCGCGACCGCCTGTGGACCGTTGAGCATCTGTCCCGTTAAGCCAAGGTATTCGCCCAGACGACCTGGGCAGCGGCTCAGAAAATAGCCCCCGCCCACATCGGGAAACAATCCAATGTGGGTTTCGGGCATGGCCATTTTGGTGCGCTCGGTCACCACACGCACGCTCGCGCCTTGGCTGATGCCCATGCCGCCGCCCATGACGATGCCGTCCATGAAGGCAATATAGGGTTTGCTGTAGGTGTGGATCAGGTGGTTCAGGCGGTACTCTTCGGTGAAAAAGTCCCCCAATGACGCGTCACCCGCATGCGCGGCTTGGTGAAAAAATCGGATATCACCACCTGCACAGAAGGCGCCAAACGGGCCTTCTTTGCCCGTACCGCGCACCGCCACGGCCAGCACTTGCGAATTGGATTGCCAATCGAGCAAGGCGCGAGTCAAAGCACGCACCATTTCGAGCGACAGGGCGTTCAGCGCCTTGGGGCGGTTGAGGGTGATGCAGCCGATGCGGCCTTCGATCTGTGCGATGACTTCAGTCATTGTTGCCTCTCCAGCCTAACCATTGGTTCATGAGCAAAGCCCCCAGGACCAGGGAACCGCCTAACAATACGCTCATTTGCGGGGCTTCGTTAGCGCCCCACCAAGCCAAGGCAATGCCAAACACGATTTCCAGCAGACACAACAATGACGCCTCAGGGGCTTTGAGCACCCGCACGCAAATCACCGACAACACACAGGGAATGGCCAATTGGAACATGCCCAAAATGGCGAGCAAGCCGACATCGTGGGCCGATGCCTGAAACGGCATGGCCAAGGGCAAGGTGAGCAAAGTAGAGAAAACAGCCCCCAACAAAACCGAAGGCACCAAGTCCAGGCTGTGGCCATCGCTTTGGCTTTTTTGCGCCAAGGTCCACTGCACGGCGCCCGCGATGGGCACACACAAGGCCACCAAGGAGCCCACCAGAAAATTCGGGTCGCCCAAGCTCAACTGGGTGCCATACATCCAGCCAATTCCAATCCCGGCCACCACAATGGCGACCCAGGTGCGTAAAGGCAATTGGTGGCGCAAAAACACGCGGGTGAACAAGGCGGTGAACAGAGGTCCCACGGCCATGGTGATCAACACATTGGCCACCGCCGTGAGCGTCAGCGCCACCATGAAGGCGGTGAACATGACGCTCCAGCACACGCCTGACAGCCAAAAGTACCGGTTGCGCCACGGCATTCGAGACCACACCCCCTTGCCCTGCCACAAAGGCAGAATGATCAAGAGGGACGCGACGGTGAAAAAGCTGCGCCAGAAGGTGACTTCAAAGCTGCGGGCTTCCTCCAAGTGCCGAGTGACCACCCCGGCCATAGACCACAGGGCGGTGCAGCCCACCATGGTCCAAACGGCCAAATCGTGTGTCATGCGCATGACCTGGGTCCGATCACTTGTTGCGCTTGCGGTCGCTTTCTTTCAGGAAACGCTTACGTAGACGCACGCTCTTGGGCGTGATTTCGACCAATTCGTCGTCTTCGATGAATTCAACGCCGTATTCCAGGGTCAGGTCAATCGGAGGCGTGATCTTGATCGCGTCTTCTTTGCCGGACACGCGGAAGTTAGTCAGCTGCTTGGTGCGGGTCGCGTTGACCACCAAGTCGTTGTCGCGGCTGTGGATGCCCACGATCATGCCTTCGTACACCGGATCGTTCGCCTTGACGAACATGCGGCCACGGTCGTCGAGTTTGCCCAATGCGTAGGTGAAGATTTCACCATCGTCCATGGAGATCAGCACACCGTTCTTGCGGCCGCCGATGTCACCCTTGTGGGCTTCGTAGCCATCAAAGATGTTGGAAATCAAGCCAGAACCACGGGTCAAGTTCAGAAATTCATTGGTGAAACCGATCAGACCACGCGCTGGAATGCGGTATTCCAAACGGACACGGCCACGGCCATCGGGGTCCATGTTCACCAGCTCGCCTTTGCGCTCACCCAAGGCTTGCATAACGCCACCTTGGTGGGTTTCTTCGATGTCAGCGGTGACCAGCTCGATGGGCTCATGGCGCTCGCCATTGACATCGCGGAACAAAACGCGGGGCTTGGACACGGCCAATTCGTAGCCTTCGCGGCGCATGTTTTCCAGCAAGATGGTCAGGTGCAATTCACCACGTCCCATGACTTCAAAGATACCTTCTTCGTCGGTTTCGCTCACGCGCAGGGCCACGTTGTGTTGCAGCTCTTTTTGCAGGCGGTCCCAGATCTGGCGGCTGGTCACGTACTTGCCTTCACGACCGGCCAACGGCGAGGTGTTCACGCAGAAGTTCATGGTCAACGTGGGCTCGTCCACTTTCAGCATGGGCAATGGTGCAGGATTGATCGGGTCGGTCACTGTGACGCCGATGTTCAGGTCGGCAATGCCATTGATCAACACAATGTCGCCAGGACCGGCTTCGGTCACTTGCACACGGTCCAGGCCATTGAAGGTCAGCACCTGGTTGACACGGCCTTTGATGGTCGAGCCGTCTTCGCCCTCCATGACCACCACGTCCATGTTGGGCTTGATGGTGCCCTGGCTGATACGGCCCACACCGATACGGCCCACGAAGGTCGAAAAGTCGAGCGCTGAAATTTGCAATTGCAGGGGGGCTGCCGGATCGCCCGTATTGGGTTTGACGTGGTTGAGCACGGTGTTGAACAGGGCCGACATGTCGGGGCCCCACTGCTCACCGGGTGCGCCCTCCACCATGGATGTCCAACCGTTGATGCCGGAGGCATAGACCACCGGAAAGTCAAGTTGCTCGTCGTTGGCACCGAGTTTGTCGAACAAGTCAAAGGCTGCGTTTACCACTTTGTCAGGATTGGCGCCGGGCTTGTCGACTTTGTTCACCACGACGATGGGCTTGAGGCCCAAAGCCAAAGCTTTCTTGGTCACAAAACGTGTTTGGGGCATGGGGCCTTCTTGCGCGTCGATCAACAGCACCACGCCGTCGACCATGGACAAGGCGCGCTCGACTTCGCCGCCGAAGTCCGCGTGTCCGGGTGTGTCCACGATGTTGATGTGCGTGCCTTCCCAGCTCACGGCGCAGTTTTTGGCCAGAATGGTGATGCCGCGCTCACGTTCGATGGCATTGTTGTCCATGACGGTGTCGACGATTTTTTCGTGGTCAGCGAAGGTGCCAGACTGACGCA
>JBIKRC010000039.1:0-11221 GCA_044349375.1 Limnohabitans sp. | reverse complement strand
GGACCGCATCGCCACCCGCATTGTGGAGTTGGACCGCGGCAAGCTGCGCCCTTACCCGGGCAACTACGCCGCCTACCAAGTGCAGAAAGAAGAGCAACTCGCTCAAGAATCCGTGATTCAGGCCAAAGCCGACAAGTTGCTGGCCCAAGAAGAGATCTGGATCCGAAAAGGCGTCGAAGCCCGCCGCACCCGCAGCCAAAGCCGTATCACTCGGTTGCAAAACCTGCGCGGCGAACGTGCAGCACGACGTGAAAAAGTCGGCAACGTAAAGATGGAAGTGGCTTCAGGCGTTCCGAGCGGCAAGCTGGTGGCCGAACTGACCGACGTGAGCAAAAGCTTCACCCAGCCCGACGGCAGCGTGCGCACCGTGATCCATAAATTCACCGGCACTTTGCTGCGCGGAGACAAGATTGGCCTGCTGGGCCCCAACGGCGCGGGCAAAACCACCTTGCTCAAACTGATTCTGGGCGAACTTGAAGCGGACAGCGGTGAAGTGCGCCGTGGCACCAAGCTCGAAGTGGCCTATTTTGACCAAATGCGCGATGCCTTGGACCTGGACGCCACGCTGGAAGACTTCATCAGCCCCGGCAGTGAATGGATCGAAATTGGCAACAAACGCCAGCACGTCAAGAGCTATTTGGGCGATTTTTTGTTCTCACCCGCACGCGGCACCTCGCCTGTGCGCTCGCTGTCAGGAGGCGAGCGCAACCGCCTGCTGTTGGCGCGCTTGTTTGCCCGCCCAGCCAACGTGCTGGTGCTGGACGAACCGACCAACGACCTGGACATCGAAACCCTGGAATTGCTAGAAGAGTTGCTGCAAAACTACGAAGGCACGGTGTTCCTGGTCAGCCACGACCGCGCCTTCATGGACAACGTGGTCACGGGCATCATTGCCTGCGAAAGCGCCCCGGACCAGCCTGGTTTTTGGCGCGAATACGAGGGCTCGGTGCAGGATTGGCTGGTCCAATCCAAACGTGCTCAGGCCATTCGGGCTCAAACGACACAGCGCAGCGGCACCCTAATTCAGGCGGCCCCAGCCGCAAGCCCCATCCCAGCGTCAACAGCCCCGGCAGCCAGTACCCCAACACGCAGCAAGCTCAGCTACAAAGAACAACGCGAGCTGGCTGAGCTGCCGACAAAGATAGAGAGCTTGGAAAAAGAGCAAACCAACGTGCGTGCGCAACTGTCCGACGGCAGCGTTTACCAGCGCGACCCCGGGCTGGCGCAACAACTGTTCCGCCGCGATACGGAAATCGACGACCAGCTGCTGGCCGCCATGGAGCGCTGGGAAATTCTGTCGGCACGTTGAAGCGCAAGCCCGAAGCACCCAGAGGGCCTCATTTCATGCGACATTCAAAGCCATGACCTCTTCCGAACTCAGCGCGCTCTTGGTACTCGTCACCGTGAGCAGCTTCACGCCCGGGCCGAACACCACCTTGTCGACCGCCATGGCCGCCAACCACGGCCTTCGCCGCGCCATGCGTTTTGTGTGTGCGGTGCCGGTGGGCTGGGGCATTTTGTTTGCCCTGTGTGCCACAGGCCTTGGCGGACTGGTGGTGGCCTTTCCACCCTTGCGCTGGGGCATCGTGACGCTGGGCACCGGTTATTTGCTGTGGCTGGCCTCGCGTTTGTGGCAAAGCGGCAGCTTGCAGCAGGCCGACAGCGCCAAACTGCAAGTGGGCTTTGTGCAGGGCGTGGGCTTGCAGTTCCTGAACATCAAGGCCTGGATGTTGGCTCTGGCCATCGTGGCGGGCTGGGTGGCTGGGCGTGAAGACGCGACCCAACGCACGTTGGTGCTCTTGCCCATCATGGTGGCCTATGGCTTTTTCAGCAACCTGACCTACGCGGTGGCGGGCTCGATGCTGCGGCACTGGCTGGCGCACGGTCGCCGCTTGCTGATGTTCAACCGCTGCATGGCTTTGGCGCTGGTGGCCACCGCCTTGTGGATTCTGAACGGCTTGCGCCACAGCGCAAGCTGACCCCCGCATGAACAACACCCCCCAACAACGCGAAAACCTGGGCATGTGGCTTGGCTTCTTAGGTGTGGTCATTTTTGGACTCACCTTGCCCATGACGCGCTTGGCCACGGGCACGGTGGACGCGCCGCAAATGTCACCCTGGTTTGTCACTTGGGCTCGCGCCGCGCTGGCCGGTGGCCTGTCGCTCATTTACCTTTTGGCGGTTCGCGCGCCTTGGCCCTTGGCTGCGCAGCGCGGGCCGTTGTATTTGTCGCTGGCAGGCAACGTGATCGGTTACCCCTTGCTGTTGGGCTGGGCGCTGCGCCACGTCACGGCCAGCCACGCCGCCGTGATCACCGCCTTGCTGCCACTGGCCACTGCCGCGGCGGCGGCCTGGCTCATGCAACAACGCGCGCGGTTGGGATTTTGGGTCTTTGCCGCTTTGGGCAGCGCCCTGGTCGCTGTTTACAGCGTGCTGCGGGCCGCACAAATGGGGCTCGGCTTTGGCCTGACCTGGGCTGACACGCTGCTGGTGGGCGCGGTGGTGGCCGCTTCGCTCGGCTATGTGGCCGGGGCCAAAGTCACGGCCAGCATGGGTGCAGAAAAAGTCATCAGCTGGGTTTGCGTCATGGCGCTGCCCCTCACACTGCCCGGGGCCTGGCTCACCTGGCCCGACCAAACCATAGCGCCGATATCGTGGCTGGCTCTGCTGTATGTGGGCGTGTTCTCGATGTGGGCGGGGTTTTTTGCCTGGTTTCGCGGCCTGTCGCTGGGCGGCCCACTGCGGGTGAGCCAGCTGCAGTTGCTGCAACCTTTCATCACCATTTTGGCGGCCGTGCCTTTGCTGGGAGAATCACTCGATGCCATGACCCTGGGTTTTGCCCTGCTGGTGGTGGCCACGGTTTTCATGGGGCGGCGCATGGCCAACACCCCAAAATCCAACTGAATAAACAACTGAATAAACAATAAAGGAGCACCCCATGCACTGGCAAATGGCCCGACGCGCCGAAAAAATGAACCCCTCGGTGATCCGCGAGATCCTGAAAGTCACCGAAAAACCCGGCATCATCAGCTTTGCCGGCGGCCTGCCCTCGCCACTGACTTTCCCGATCGACGCCATGCGCGAAGCCAGCGAACGGGTGCTGAGGGATGACGGCAAAGCCGCCTTGCAATACGCCGCCAGCGAAGGCTATGCCCCGCTGCGCGAATGGGTGGCGCAAGACCTGCTCAAACAAGGCATGAACGTCAGCCCCGACCAAGTGTTGATCACCACCGGCAGCCAGCAAGGCCTGGACCTGGTGGCCAAAATCCTGATCGACGCAGGCAGCCGCATCTTGGTCGAAACCCCCACTTACTTGGGCGCTTTGCAAGCCTTCACCCCGATGGAACCCACCGTGGTGAGCGTGGACAGCGACGACCACGGCGTGGACCCTGCCGACCTGCGCGCCAAAGTCGGCACCGGCACGGACAAAGCCCGCTTTGTGTATTTGCTGCCCAACTTCCAGAACCCCACCGGCCGCACCATGACCGAAGAACGCCGCGCCGCCGTGGCGCAGGTGGCTGTCGAATGTGGCTTGCCCATCATCGAAGACAACCCCTACGGCGACCTGTGGTTTGACGCGCCTCCCGCCCCCTCGCTCAGCTCGCGCCACCCGAAGGGCAGTGTCTACCTCGGCTCGTTTTCCAAAATCCTCGCGCCCGGCCTGCGCTTGGGTTACTTGGTGGCCCCCACTGCGCTGTACCCCAAACTGCTGCAAGCCAAACAAGCGGCCGACCTGCACACGCCCAGCTTCAACCAGCGTGTGGTCGCCGAAGTGCTGAAAGACGGCTTCATCGACCGCCATGTGCCCACCATCCGCGCCCTTTACAAGCAGCAGTGCGAAGCCATGCTGGCCGCGCTCGACCGCGAAATGGCGGGGCTGGGCCTGACTTGGAACCGCCCAGTGGGTGGCATGTTCTTGTGGGTGCAACTGCCCAAGGGCCTCAAAGCCATTCCCTTGCTGGACAAAGCCGTTGAAAAAGGCGTGGCCTTTGTGCCCGGCTCTGCCTTTTATGCCGAGGGTGCCGACGAAAACACGCTGCGCCTGTCGTTCGTGACCGCCACCGTCGACCAGATCAACACCGGCATGGCCGCGCTGGCAACGGCGATCCGAGAATCCTTGTAATCCGCTCTCACCCCCTCAAGGCCCCATGAAATCCCGCGCTTTTCAACAAGTCGACGTCTTCACCGACACCGCCTTTCTGGGCAACCCGCTGGCCGTGGTGCTCGATGGCACGGGCCTGAGCGATGCGCAAATGCAGACCTTTGCCGCCTGGACCCAACTGAGCGAAACCACCTTTGTGCTGCCACCCACGCCCGAAGGCGCTGCGGGCGGGGCCGACTACCGGGTGCGCATTTTCACGCCCGGGGCCGAGTTGCCCTTTGCGGGCCACCCCACGCTGGGCACGGCCCATGCCTGGCTGAAGGCAGGCCACACGCCTCGGCAAGCAGGCGTGCTGATGCAGGAATGCGGCGTTGGCTTGGTGACTTTGAAGCAACTGGGCAAGCGCTGGGCTTTTGCGGCGCCACCGCTGACCCGATCAGACATCTCGGCCGAAGACCTCGCACTTGTTCTGGCGGCGTTGGGGCTAGATGCATCGGAAGTCATCGCAGCCCAACACCTGGACAACGGCCCGCACTGGCTGGGCCTGCTGGTCCATGATGTGGACACGGTGTTGGCCCTGGAGCCTGACCACGCCGCCCTGAAAAAGTTGGGCACCAAAGTCGGCGTGGCGGCCAGGCGGCAAGCGCCCGAAGCCCCCGAGGCCCATGGCCTGATCCGCCGCGCCAACCGCGAAGCCCGCGCCTTTGCACCGTCCACCCGCATCGCCAATGACCCGACCCACTTGGAAGTGCGTGCCTTCGCCGCCCCCGTGGGCATCGCCGAAGACCCGGTCACCGGCAGCCTGAACGCATCGCTGGCGCAATGGCTGATGGCCGACGGCCACATGCCTGCCGCCTACAGCGCACGCCAGGGCACGGTGCTGGGGCGCGCAGGTCAGGTGTTTCTGTCGCAAGGCCCGCAAGGTCAAGTCTGGGTGGGTGGCGATGTGGTCGGCTGCATCCAAGGCAGCGTCAATCTGTGACCCCCTGAACCCCAAACCTTGAACTGCCGGAGCCACCATGCACACTGATCTGCCCACACTGGCCCAAATCCAAGCAGCCGCGCAAACCATCTACGCGGCCTTTGGCCCCACGCCCCAGTACCGGTGGACCACCCTGAGCCAGCGGCTGGGCACTGACTGCTGGGTCAAGCATGAAAACCACACCCCCGTGGGCGCCTTCAAGGTGCGCGGTGGTTTGACTTACTTTGAACACCTGGCCCGCTCAGGCCAGATGCCCCCAAAAGTGATCAGCGCCACCCGGGGCAACCATGGCCAGAGCATCGCTTATGCGGCAGCACGCCACGGCGTGGCCTGCACCATCGTGGTACCACTGGGAAACTCCGCAGAGAAGAATGCCGCCATGCGGGCGCTGGGTGCGCAGCTCATCGAACAGGGTCATGACTTCCAAGCCGCCCGCGAACACGCTCTGAGCCTGGCACAGGCAAGCGGTGCGCACATGGTGCCCAGCTACCATCCGGCCTTGATACTCGGCGTGGCCACTGGTTGGCTCGAATTTTTTCAGGCTGTCCCTGCGCTGGATGTGCTTTATGTACCGATTGGCCTCGGCTCGGGTGCCTGCGCCGCATTGGCGGCCAAACAAGCCCTTGGCCACCCTGTCAAGGTGGTGGGCGTGGTCAGCGCACACGCCACCACTTACCTCGACTCGATGGCGGCAAACTGCGTGGTCGAATCTCCGGTCAGCACCGTGCTGGCCGATGGCATGGCGGTGCGCCGCGCCGACCCTCAAGCGCTGGCCATTTTGCAGGCTGGATTGGACCGCGTGGTTCAGGTCAGCGATGCACAGGTGGCCCAAGCCATGCGCGACCTGTACACCGACACCCACAACCTGGCCGAAGGTGCAGGCGCTGCCAGTTTTGCCGCCGCGTGGTCCGAACGCGAACAACTGCGCGGGCAAGTGGTGGGCACCACCTTGTGCGGTGGCAATGTGGACGCCAGCACCTTGTGCCAGGTGCTGCAAAACCGCACCTGAAAGCCGCAGGACCCAACTCTTTGCCGCGATGAAAACTCAGCAAGCGCGTCAACCCTGACGCCAATGGCTGACCCATTCCAGACCAGAAACGCCAGGTCGCTCTTGGGACAAAACCGGCGCACGTCCACCACCACAATAGACGTCCATGGGAACTCTCTATCTGGTCCGCCATGGACAAGCCTCCTTCGGGGCCGATGACTACGATCAACTCAGCCCGCTCGGCCGCCAGCAGGCCGTGCGCTTGGGTGAATACCTGCGGCCCAAACTGCAAAACCAACCCATCGAGGCCGTGTTGATGGGCAGTTTGAAGCGCCACCGCCAAACCTGGGAAGGCATCGCCGAAGGCGCGGGTTTGCCCCACACCCCCGCCATCTGGCCGGGCCTGAACGAATACGACAGCCACGCGTTGATCGAGTCCATCCACCCCGAGCCGCTGGCCAAGCCCGACACCCCCGAGCTGTACCGCCACCACTTTCGCCTGCTGCGCGATGCGCTGCAAGCCTGGATGGCCGGGCGCACCCAGCCGCGCGGCATGACCAGCTACGCCGACTTTGTGGGCGGCATCGAGGCGGCGCTCGACCATGTGCGGCAAAACCATTCAGGCGACGTGATGATCGTCTCCAGCGGCGGCCCCATCTCGACTGCCGTGGGCCGCGTGCTGGGCACCCCCCCAGAAACCACCATCGAGCTGAACCTGCGCATCCGCAACACGGCGCTGACCGAGTTTGTGTTCAACCCCAAACGGCACATGCTGCTGACCTACAACACGCTGCCCCACCTGGACAGCGAAGCGCACAAGGACTGGGTCACCTTCGCCTGAAAGGGCGAATTTCCTCATAAAAATTGGGTGTAATCCCTAGGAAAAACCTTGCAATTGCAGGGGCAAAATGGGTGGCATGAATTGTTCGACCGCCTGGCTTGCCCTTCAGACCCTGGAAGGCGGCATTGAGCTCACCAGCACACCCGCCGATCAGGCCGATCGCCTGGCAGCACAACTGAGCGCGGACCTTCGGGAATGGGGCCTTCAGTCGACCATTCAGACTTTGAATGTGCCCCTTGAAGACGGCTCAGTGGCCCTGGTGGCCAGCTTGCGGCCCGAGTTCCAAGAAGCCCACATGCCCGGGTTCAACAGCCTGAAATTGCGCACTTCCCTGGGGCCAGCAGACCAGGCTGACCACGCCAATGAGACTTGGGCCTTGGAACGCGAAATTTGGGTGGCCCTGCTGGGCTCGCCCCATCGCTTTGCATTCCGCGACTTGGAGGCCCTGAAGTCACACGTTCGGGTGCGGCGCAACATGGCCTTGGCCGCCCGCTTGACCGCGCTGGCCTTCAAAACCGAGGCGGCCGAACGCCCCGAGGCCGATTGGCACTACGAAGAAGAACCCGGCTTCATCCTCAAGCCAGGTCGCCCCCTGATCAACGCACTGATCGCCGCCACGCAGCCCGAGGCCACTGGCAAGCTGTACGACTTCTCTTGCTACCGCGCCACCGAATACGTGATTTTGCTGGGCATCGCGCAAGAGTTGCAGGCGAACCACCCCGCTTTGCTGGCCCAGTTGCAGCAACTCAACGAACGCCACGCGGTGCGATCCGGCCAGTTCCACGAGGTGTTTCTGATCGAATACGGCAGCATGGAAGCCCCCTTGCCTGTCCGTTTTTATGTCCCGGGTGACCGGCTGTGGTTTCGCAACCCGGACGAGCGGTCCTCCGACGTCACCGGCTACGAAGGCTCCTGGGTCATGTACATGGGCGGCGGCTTGTTCAGCAACTTCTGGAAACGGGACGCACCCTTCACCCTCGAATCCAAAGCCATTGAAATTTTCCATTGGAAAGACGGCGTCTACACCGACGCGCAGGGCGAGTTGCAAATGAACGAGGCAGAAGTGGAACGCCGGGTGGCACAAACCGAGGCCGACCCCGAAGCCAGAGCCAGCGTGCTCGAACGCATGCTGCGCATGCGCGACCCCAAAGGTGTTTATGCAGAGGGTGGCTGCATCGACACCACCCGCGAATACCCCAGAAATGTCAGCCGCGAACACTGCGAGCTGGTGTTGCCCCGCTTCTGAACCTCGGCCCGCTGGGGCTTAGCCAACCTGGTCGGTGAGCGTATCGGGGGGCAATTGGTTGACCTCAGTCAACAACTGCGCCAGCGCCCGTCCCGAGGCGTCCAGCAAAGCCTGCCCTTTGGCCAGCGTGGCCGCAGCCGCATTGCCCGCCGCGCCATGGCGGTTGTAATCCTGCATTTGCCAGCCCAGTTTGGCGCTTTTGCCGTTGCCCAAAATGTCAAAACGCGCAGCACGGTCTTGCGAGGTGGACCGAAAGTTTTGCGCCCGATCCATGCGCACGGTGTCCGGGCGCAGCGCCAGCATCATGGAGGTTTCGGTGTCCCCCGCGTGCACGCCAAAGCGGTGCTCTTCGGGCGGAAACAGCGCATTCACATCGCCGCCTTGCGCATCGCGCAGCGGCAAATTGAACCAACTCACGCTGTACACCAGCATGCCCAACCGGGCCCGCAGGTCACGCGCCACGATGTCCATCACACTCACCTGACCGCCATGGGCGTTCAAAAGCACCAGTTTCTTCACCCCACTGGCCGCCACCGACTCGCCAATGTCGGTCCACAAACGGATCACGGTTTCGGCCTTGAGCGTCAGGGTGCCGGCAAAACGGGCATGTTCGGGGCTCAGTCCCACCGTTTGGGTGGGCAAAAACAAGACGGATAAGTCAGCAGGCAAGTGCGGCAAGCAAGCCGACACCACGCCATTGACCAAGTCGGTGTCCACCGACAGCGGCAGGTGCGGGCCATGCTGCTCGGTGGCGGCCACGGGCAGCACGGCCATCGTCCGTGCAAGCGCCAGGGCTTGAAAATCGAGGGTGGTCCAGTCGGCCCAAAATCGTGAAGGGTTTTGCATGCTGGGCATCTTAATGGAGCGCGGCCGTGTACAGTGCCTTTTGCAGTAGGTTCCGCTTCAGGTGTTCGAGGCCACAAAGAAGGATTGGCGTGAAAGTTTCCGTGTTGTCGCGTGGCTGGGCCACGGTTCAGAGTGGGCTGATGGTGCTGGGCTTGTGCGCGCTCTGGTGGGCGTCCGCGCCCAGCCTGGCGCAAACCGGTGCCCTGTTTTCTTCTAAAGCGACCGCCAGCAATTCAGCCACCAACGCCTTGCTCAGCAATCCCGCCCATGTGGTCAGCACCGAGCAGGTGCGGGCCGAGCTGCAGGTGCACGCCCCCCAGGGCATCCAGGCCGGGAAAACCTTTTGGCTGGGCCTGCAGATCGAACACCAGCCCCAGTGGCACACCTATTGGCAAAACCCGGGCGACTCGGGCTTGCCCACCCAGCTGCAGTGGCAGCTGCCTGCCGGCTTGCAAGCCGGCGCGATCGCGTGGCCTTTGCCCAAAAAATTCCCGATTGGCAGCTTGGCCAACTATGGCTACGAAGGCCGTGTGCTGCTGACGGTGCCCGTGACGGTGGCCGCTGACTTCCGCATCCCGGACAGTGGGCCATTGACCCTCCAATTGCAAGCCGATTGGCTGGTGTGCCGCCAAGAATGCATCCCTCAAGAGGGCCGCATGAGCCTGAACCTGGCCTCTGCCGCGTCGCAAACACCGCACGCGGCAGGTTTCGAAGCGGCCCAAAAACTCAGCCCCCAGACGCTGCCTCAGCTCAAGCAAGGCGGCACCTGGATCACCGGTGGCCAGACCACGTTGTCGGACGACGGCCGGCAACTGAGCTTGCGCGTGCACGGCCTGCCCGTCAGCTGGCGTGGCCAGACGCTCAGCGCTTTCCCGGTCACCGCCAGCGTGGTGCACAACGCGGCCGTGCAGGGCAAAGGCTGGACACAAAACTGGCAAGGCGCGGTCTGGCAGGCGCAAATTCCAGTGTCTGAAGAACGCGGCGACAGTCCCCAAAGCCTGCGCTGGATCATCGCGACGGGGCCAGAATCTGCGCCCCAAGCCCCTGCTTTTGAGCTGACAACGCCCGTGCAAGGCACTTGGCCCCCATTGGCACAAGCCGCGCCTGCCGAAGTCTCGCCCGCGCTGGCCAAGGCCTTGGCTGAGAATGCACGCGCTGCGCAAAAACCAGCGGCATCCAGCACCACGGCTTTGGGCCTGACGTTGGCCATTTTGGGGGCGCTGGTGGGCGGTTTGCTGCTCAACCTGATGCCCTGCGTGTTTCCGGTGCTGGCCATCAAGGTGCTGGGTTTTGCCAAGGCCGGTGCCACTCAGGCCCAACACCGCGCCGCCGGGATGGCCTACACCGCGGGTGTAGTGCTGTCGTTCATGTTGCTGGGCGGCCTGATGCTGGCCTTGCGTGCCGCTGGCGAGCAGCTTGGTTGGGGCTTTCAGCTGCAGTCACCGCCCGTGGTGGCGGCTCTGGCGCTCTTGTTCACCCTGTTGGGCCTGAACCTGGCGGGCGTTTTTGAATTCGGACAAATGCTGCCCAGCAGCCTGGCCACTCTGCAAAGCCGCCATCCTACGGTGAACGCCGGTTTGTCGGGCGTGCTCGCCGTGGCCGTGGCTTCGCCCTGCACAGCCCCCTTCATGGGCGCGTCTTTGGGCTTGGCGATTGCACTGCCTGTGTGGCAGGCACTCACGGTGTTTGCCGCCATGGGCGTGGGCATGGCCTTGCCTTATTTAACGGCCAGCTGGTGGCCGGGCATCGCCCGCGCCCTGCCGCGCCCAGGGGCCTGGATGTTGACTTTCCGCCAAGCCATGGCCTTCCCGATGTTTGCCACTGTCATCTGGCTGCTGTGGGTGCTGGGCCAGCAAACCGGCATCGACGGGGCGAGCAGCCTGCTGGCTTTGCTGCTCACGGTGGCTTGGCTGGCTTGGGCCCTGGGCCTGACAGGCCGAACGCGCTGGGTCATGGGCGGCCTGGCTCTGGCCACTTTGCTGTGGCTGGGCAGCAGCTGGCTGCCTTTGGCTTTGCGTGAAGCGCCTGCAGTGGCAGCTTCAGCCACACCAGCCAGCAGCGCCAGCGAGAAAAACGCCGCCGGTCTGCTCTTGTGGCAAGCCTGGTCTGAGGCTGACCTGCAGACGCAACTGAGCGCCGGTCGCCCGGTGTTCGTGGACTTCACCGCCGCCTGGTGCGTGACCTGCCAGTACAACAAAAAAACCACCTTCACCGAT
>JBIKRC010000038.1:0-11278 GCA_044349375.1 Limnohabitans sp. | reverse complement strand
TGAGCAGCTCAAAAAAGGCGTGATCTGCGCCTCGGCGGGCAACCACGCACAAGGCGTGGCGCTGAGTGCCAGCAAGCTGGGCGCGCGCGCCGTGATCGTCATGCCCACCACCACGCCACAGGTCAAGATCGATGCGGTCAAAGGCTTTGGGGGCGAGGTGGTGTTGTTTGGCGACAGCTATTCAGACGCCTACAACCACTCGCTGGTGCTTCAGAAAAAGCAAGGCCTCACGTTTGTGCACCCCTTTGACGACCCGGACGTGATCGCGGGCCAGGGCACCATTGCCATGGAAATGCTGCGCCAGCACCAAGGGCCGCTGGATGCGGTGTTTGTGGCCATTGGCGGCGGTGGCCTGATCAGCGGCGTGGCCAACTACATCAAGGCGGTGCGTCCGGGCGTCAAGGTGATTGGCGTGCAGATGAACGACTCGGATGCCATGATGCAATCGGTGGCTGCCAAAAAACGCGTGACCTTGCCCGATGTGGGCCTGTTCTCGGACGGTACGGCCGTGAAACTGGTGGGCGAAGAGACATTCCGCGTGGCCAGCAACTTGGTGGACGCCTACATGACGGTGGACACCGATGCGGTGTGCGCCGCCATCAAGGACGTGTTTGTAGACACCCGCTCCATCGTGGAGCCCGCAGGCGCTCTGGCGGTCGCGGCCATCAAGCAATACGTGGCCACGCACAAATGCAAGGGCCAGACCTTTGCGGCCATCTTGTGCGGCGCCAACATGAACTTTGACCGCCTGCGCTTTGTGGCCGAACGGGCCGACGTGGGCGAAGAAAAAGAAGCGCTGTTTGCCGTGACCATTCCGGAAGAGCGCGGCAGCTTCAAACGCTTTTTGGAGCTGATCGGCAGCCTGCCCGGTGGCCCGCGCAACGTGACCGAATTCAACTACCGCATGAGCGATTCAGACCAGGCCCATGTATTTTTGGGTTTGAGCACGCACGGCAAAGGCGAAAGCGGCAAGATCACCGCCAAGTTCAACAAGCACCAGTTCCAGGCCATTGACCTGTCGCACGACGAGTTGGCCAAAGAACACATCCGCCATATGGTGGGCGGGCATTCGACGCTGTCGCAAGACGAGCGCTTGCTGCGCTTTGAGTTCCCCGAGCGTCCCGGCGCGTTGCTGAAGTTTTTGAGCCTGATGCGTCCGGGCTGGAACATCTCTTTGTTCCACTACCGCAACCAAGGCGCTGACTACGGCCGCATTTTGGTGGGCT
This sequence comes from Limnohabitans sp., assembly GCA_044349375.1. Classification (GTDB taxonomy): domain Bacteria; phylum Pseudomonadota; class Gammaproteobacteria; order Burkholderiales; family Burkholderiaceae_C; genus Limnohabitans_A. Next base: position 10,052 of record JBIKRC010000038.1, on the reverse strand, counting down.
TGCAGGTTCCCGCCAAAGACGACAAAGCGTTTGACAAGTTTTTGCAGGCGCTGGGTTATCCGTATGCGGAAGAGACCGACAACCCGGTGTACCGTTTGTTTTTGCGCGCCTGACAATACAACGCGAAAGGCGCTTTAGGGCGCTTTGTCTGTGACAGGCAAGCTGAGCGAAAAAAGAGCCGCGCCTTGCGCGCTGGCCCCCAACTGCGCCTGCTTCGGCCCCAGGCTTTGCAACACCACGCCATCCGTCACGGCCTGTCCCACCCGAAAAGGCCGAGGCGGTTGACCATCCACCGCGATCAGGGCGCTGCCCCGGCCAGAAGCCCCAGCCACCACACCCCACAGCACAAAGCGCGAGGATTGGGCGATGCTGACCTCGGGCAAGGCCGCTTGCACACCCCAGGCTCGGGCCAAATGCGACGAAGATGAACCAGTAACGGCTTGGGCTGAGCTTTGCACAGAGGGCAAACCCTGCACCGCACTGCCGGCAGGGAAGTTCAGCGCCCAAAACACCACGCTGGCGGCAGCCGCACAGCCAACCAAAGCGGCCGAAACACCTGGCCAGAGATTGGCACTTCGTGGGGTGGGGGAGATTTGCAACATGGCCGGATTATGATCGAAGGCATGCAAGACCACGCCCCACTCCCCCACCCATGCGCTGTCGCGGCTGCGGCTCGCCCTGCGCCTGCACGCCAACGCGGCTTCACCTTGATCGAGCTGATGGTCGTGTTGGCCATCCTTGGCGTGTTGGCCGCCCTCATCGTGCCCAACGTGCTGGGCCGCGCTGACGACGCCCGCATCACTGCCGCCCGCACCGATGTGGGCAACCTGATGCAAGCGCTTAAGCTCTACAAATTGGACAACCAGCGCTTTCCCAGCACCGAACAGGGCCTGAACGCCCTCATCCTCAAGCCCACCACCGAGCCCGTGCCGGGCAACTGGAAGCCTTATCTGGACAAATTGCCCAGCGACCCTTGGGGCCGTCCTTACCAATACCTGAACCCCGGCATCAAGGGCGAGGTGGATGTGCTGTCCTTTGGCGCTGACGGTCAGGCCGGCGGTGAGGGCAACAATGCCGACCTCGGCAGCTGGCAGTAAACGCCCGCACGCCCTGCCCCAGGGCTTCACGCTGCTGGAGCTGCTGGTGGTGGTGGCCTTGATCGCCGTGGCCACCGCAGGCGTGAGCCTGTCGCTGCGAGACAGCGCCCAAAGCGCCCTGCAACGCGACGCCGAACGCTTGGCCGTGCTGCTGGAAACCGGCCGCGCCCAGGCCCGCGCCAACGGTTTGCCAGTGGTCTGGCGCACCCAAGACAACACACCTCAACGGGTCCAAAGCTTTGTGTTTGAAGGCCTGCCGCCGCCTGGCCTGCCACAAAACTGGCTGACTGATACCACCCGCGCTGCGCCTGGCAGCGCCATCACCTTGGGACCGGAACCCCTGATCGAGCCTCAGGCGGTGGCCTTGTCGACACCTCAACCCCCCGGCCAGACCCTGTGGGTAGTGACCGACGGCCTGCGGCCCTTCAAGGTGCAAAGCACGCGCGAACAGGTCTCGCCATGAAGCAGCGCGGCTTCACCCTGATCGAGGTGCTGGTCGCGCTGGGCATCACCGCCATAGCGCTCATGGCCGGCCTGCAGGCCACGGGCTCGCTCAGCCGCAACGCCGAGCGCCAGACGGTGAGCATGTTGGGCCAGATCTGCGCCGACAACCAATTGATCGCGCTGCGCTTACGCAGGCAACTGCCGGACACGGGCAACACCAGCGTTGAATGCGCGCAGGCCGGGCGCTTGCTGCAGGTCGAGGTGTCGGTGCGTCCCACGCCCAACCCGAATTTCAGGCGCGTCGATGCGCGGGTGCTGGACCAAGGCGCCTATGTGCTGCAGGTGTCCACCGTGATGGGGCGCAACTGATGAAGACCGAGCGCGGCTTCACCCTGATCGAAGTGCTGGTGGCCATCAGCGTGATGGCCCTGATGAGCCTGATGGCCTGGCGCGGGCTGGACGGCATGCTGCGCAGCCAGAGCAGTTTGCAAAGCCGCTCGGATGAGATCCGCAGCCTGCAAACGGGCCTGGCGCAGTGGCAAACCGACCTGGACCAATTGGCCGAACTGCCCGGCACGCCCAGCTGGGACTGGAACGGCCAGGTGCTGCGCCTGACGCGGCGCACCGCCGACGCCCCCCTGCCCAGCAGCAGCCCCAACACCAACCCCAGCGAGACAAACCGCCAGGCCGTGCCCGTGCCCGCCAGCGTGCGCGTGGTGGCCTGGACTTGGCGCAGCGACCCGGGCCGACCCGGCGGCGGCGACTGGCAGCGTTGGCAATCACCGCCCTTAAGCCAGCGGCAGGACTGGCAAAGCGCCTGGGCTTTGGCTGCGCAATGGGGCCAGACCGCCAACGACAGCACACGCGCCGGCCAGATCCAGATTCACCCCTTGTCGGGCTGGCAGCTATTTGTGCACCGGGGCGGCAGCTGGACCAACCCTTTGTCGAGCGCCGCCGTCACCTCAGGCACATCCGGTAACCCCAACACAAACTCGAACGCAAGTTCCAGCGCCACCACCCCCGACGGCGTGCGGCTGGTGCTGACCCTGCCCCCCGGCCCCGCAGGCGCGGGCACGCTCACCCTGGACTGGGTGCGCCCCACCTTGTCGGGAGCGCCATCGTGATGCACACCCAACAGCGCCAGCGCGGTGCGGCCTTGCTCACCGCCATGCTCACCGTGGCCCTGGTGGCCACGCTGGCCAGCGCCGCGCTGTGGCAGCAGTGGCGGCAAGTCGAAATCGAGATCGCCGAGCGTGGCCGCAGCCAGACCGCCTGGATGATGACGGGGGCACTCGACTGGACGCGGCTGATCCTGCGCGAAGACGCGATTTCGGCGCAAGGTGCCGCCGCTGACCATCTGGGTGAACCTTGGGCCTTGCCGGTGCAAGAATCCAAACTGTCCACTTTTTTGTCGCAAGACCAGCAGTGGCGCGAAGGCGATTCCGAGGTCTTTTTGTCGGGCCAGATCTCCGACGCGCAATCGCGCATGAACGTGATGAACCTGCTCCAAGACGGGCAAATTTCTGCCCCCGCACTGGCCCGCTTTGCCGCCTTGTTTCAGCGCCTGGGCCTGCCGCTGGGCGAACTGCAAACCCTGGCCCAACAGCTCCAGGCCAGCTTGCAGGCCAGCAAGGCCAACCAAGCCAACACCAACCCGGGCACCAACAGCCCGGGCGCAGCCCCCTTGCTGCCTCAACAAACCGCGCAACTGGTCTGGCTGGGCCTGAGCCCCGGCACGCTGGCCGCCTTGCAGCCCCACATCACCGTGCTGCCCGAGGCCACACCCGTGAACCTGAACACCGCCTCCGCCGAAGTGCTCTCGGCCGTGTTGCCCGGGCTGGACCTGGCCTCGGCACGGCAAGCCGTGAGCCAGCGCCAGCGCGGTCACTGGGCCAGCCTGAGCGCCGCGCAAGATGCCCTGGGGTCAAGCGGCCGACTTTTGGACGACAAACAACACAGCGTGCAAAGCCGTTACTTTGAAGTGCAGGGGCGCATGCGCATCGACAACGTGGTACAGCAAGAGACCGCGCTGGTGCTGCGCGAAGGCGGCCAGGTGCGCATGCTCTGGCGCGTGCGCAGCCCCCAATTGCGACTTGATGCCCCTCTACAATGATCTGCACATGCGCACCCTGATCATCCAACTGCCGTCGGGCCCACCCAGCCCCACCCTCGCCTACCCCCATGCCCGGGTCGATGCCGAGCCCGGCACACGCCCGCTCAAATTGCAGTGGGCGGCAGCCGCTTTATTGCCTGCTGCCGATCGCCAAACCGAAACCGTGGCCCTGGTGCCCGCTGCGGCGCTGTCGTGGCACCGCGTCGACATGCCCGCAGGTCTGCACAAACAAGCCCAGCGCGTGCAAGCGGCCTTGCAAGGTTTGCTGGAAGACCGTCTGCTGGACGACCCCGATCAAGTGCATTTGGCCTTGCAAACCGACTGGGCCAACACCCCCCGCCCCTGGGTGGCTGCGTGCAACCGAGCCTGGCTGAGCGCCCACCTGCAAGCCCTTGAACAAGCGGGTTTGCCCGTGCACCGCATCGTGCCCGAACTCTCGCCAGGCACGACCGCCAGCCCGGTGCAGCTCACCGCCCTGGGCGATGCCGACACCGGCTGGCTGTGGGTAAGCCACCCCGAACGTGGCGTCTGGGGCCAGCCCTGGTCAGCTCTGCGCCCAGCTGGCTTGGCGGCCCATGAACGACTGGGGCTGTCCGAGCCCGAGCAGGCCACGGCCACGCTGCAGGCCGAACCCGGCGCTGTGGCCTTGGCCACGGAACTGCTGGGCTCTGGTGTGCGCCTCATGCCCCCGGCCCAGCATTGGCTGGCCGCCCTGGCCGGTGATTGGGACCTGGCCCAATTTGAGCTGCGCGCCAACGCCAGCAGCCGCCAACTGAAAAACTGGCAACGCACCGCCAGCAGCCTGTGGCACAGCCCCGCCTGGCGGCCAGCACGCTGGGGCTTGTGGCTCTTGCTCGCCGCGCAATTGGTGGGCCTGAACGCCTGGGCCTGGAAAACCCGCGCCGACTGGCAAGCCCAGCAAAACAGCTGGGCCCAGGTGCTGCGCGAAACCTTCCCAAAAACCAGCTTGGTGGTCGATGCGCCGCTGCAAATGGGCCAACAGGTCGAACGCCTGCGTCAAGGCTCGGGCCAGCTCGGTGCGGGCGACCTCGAAACCATGCTGGCCGCGCTGGGCCAAGCCCTGCCGCCCGGGCTGGCCGCGCCGCGCCAATGGGCTTTCCAAACGGGCCAGATGCGCCTGCAAGACTTTCAGCCCGATGCCGCACAGCAGCAAGCCTTGACACAAAGCCTGAGCGCCCTGGGCTATGCCTGGCGCGCCCAAGGCGACGGCTGGTTGATGACCCCCCAAACAGAGGCCAAGCCATGAGCCCAAACACCCTGACCGGTCAAATGCGCAGCGGCTGGCAAGCCGCATGGGCACGGCGCAGCCCGCGTGAACAACAGTTGCTCGGCATGGGCGTTTGGGTTCTCGGCCTGGCCGCGCTGTGGATGCTGGCCCTGGCCCCGGCGCTGCGCACTTGGCAAGAGGCCCCGGCCCGCCAGGCCCTGCTCGACGCCCAAAGCCAGCGCATGCGCCAGCTGCAAGCGCAAGCCCAGAGCCTGCAAAGGCCGGTGACCCTCTCCCGCGCCGATGCCGCCAAGTGGCTGGAGAAAAGCCTGACGGAACTCGGCCCCAATGCGCGCATCAGCCTGCAGGGTGAAACCGCCACCCTGAGCCTGCAAGCCGCCCCGGCCGCCGCACTGGCCCGCTGGCTGAGCCAAGCGCGTGACAACGCCCAAGCCTTGCCCACACAAGCCCAGTTGCAGCACGCCAGCCCCTCCGGCCCAAACAGCTTGGATGTCACCTGGCGCGGCAGCCTGGTGCTGCGTTTGCCATGACATCCACCCAGACCATGAAAGCCCTGCGCCGCGCCAGCGCCAACGCGGCCAGTCCGGTGCATTCGCCGTGGTCTTTGGCCTGGCTCGGCGCGCTGTTGGGCTTGGGCCTGGCGCTGCTGGTGTGGGCCCCTGCCCGCTGGCTGGCTTGGGGTGTGGCAGAGGCCAGCCAAGGCCAGGTGCAATGGCTCAACCCCCGGGGCACGGTGTGGCAAGGCTCGGCCCAGTTGCTGCTCAGCGGCGGTGCGGGCAGCCGCCAGCCGCAAGCCCTGCCCGGTCGGCTGCACTGGAGCCTGTCACCCACCTGGACAGGCCTGCGCTTGGGCTGGCGGGCCGACTGTTGCATGACCCAAGTCGCCAGCTTGCAAGCCGCTCTGGGCTGGAACACCCTGCACCTGCAGGCCAGCGACCACCAGTCGAACTGGCCCGCCGCCTTGCTCAGCGGCCTGGGTGCGCCCTGGAACACGCTGCAAGCCGAAGGCCAATTGCAGCTGCGCACCGAAGCACTGCAACTGCACTGGGCGCAAGGCCGTCTGCAAATGCAGGGCCTGCTGGAGCTGAGCCTGCAAGACATGTCTTCGCGACTGAGCCCCGTCAAGCCCATGGGCAGCTACCGCATCGCCCTGACCGGCACGCCCGAAGGCACGCCCACACCGGGCTTGGCCCTGAGCACGCTGCAAGGCCCCTTGCTGCTGTCGGGCCAAGGCCAATGGGTGGGCCAGCGCCTGCGCTTTACCGGAGAAGCCAGTGCGGCCGAAGGCCAAGAGGCCTCGTTCGATAATTTGCTCAACATCCTGGGCCGCCGCCAAGGCGCGCGCAGCTTGCTGTCTTTGGGATGAACCCAGCTCATCCCCTCTTTGCACACACTTCAACCATTGCACCCACCGATTCAAGACCTGAACACCATGAACGACTTTGCTCACATGCGCCCCTTGAACCGTGCCCGCTGGCCCCACAGCGCTTTGGCCATGGCCTGCCTCGCGGCCCTGGGTTGGATCGCGCCCGGGGTGCATGCCCAAAGCACGGACAAACCCGCGGCCAACCCGGCGGTCAATCCGATCGCGAACCCGCCCGCGCTCAAGGCCCCGCGCCGTGAACCCGTCACGCTCAATTTTGTGAACGCCGAGATCGAGGCTGTAGCCCGCACCCTGGCCACCTTGTCGGGCGCGAACGTGGTGGTTGACCCGCGTGTGAAGGGCACGATGTCGCTGTCCAGCACCGTGCCCGTGCCCCCGGCACAGGCCCTGCGCTTGTTTGCTGCGCAGCTGCGCACCCAGGGCTTTGCGCTGGTGGAGTCGGCCGGGCTCTACACCGTGGTGCCCGAGGCCGAAGCCAAACTGCAAAGCAGCGCCGTGTCGGCCGGGGCCGTGCCCGCCGGGACCGGGCAAATCGTGACGCAAATCTTCAAGCTCAACCACGAAAACGTGAACAACCTGGTGCCGGTGCTGCGCCCCTTGATCAGCCCCAACAACACCATCAACGTCAACCCCGGCACCAACGCTCTGGTCATCACCGACTACAGCGACAACCTGCAGCGCCTGGGCCGCATCATCGCGGCGCTCGACGTGTCCAACGCCACTGGCGTCGAGGTGCTGCGCCTGCGCCACGCCATCGCGGGCGACCTGGCCCCCATGGTGCAGCGCCTGATCGAATCGGGCGCTGCCGCTGCCCCAGCCGCTCAAGGCCAATCGGACAACTCGTTCAAGACCACCGTCATGCCCGAGGTGCGCACCAACTCGCTCATCGTGCGAGCCGCCAACCCGGCGCGTCTGGCACTGGTGCGCAGCTTGGTCGACCAACTTGACCAACCCAGCGCCACCGGCGCGGGCGCGGCCAGCGGCAACATCCATGTGGTGTACCTGAAGAACGCCGACGCCACCAAACTGGCCGCCACCTTGCGCGCTGCCATCGCGGGCGAAGCGCGCAGTGGTGGGGTGACCAGCGGGCTGGGTGCCAACCCGGCTGCAGCGGGTGCGGGTGCGGCGGCGGGCAGCGCCAGCCCCTCGGCCCAGCCTTCCACCGGCGGCCAGATTCAGGCCGATACGGCCACCAACGCGCTCATCATCACCGCGCCCGAGCCGCAATACCGCCAGCTGCGCAGCGTGATCGACATGCTCGACCAGCGCCGCGCCCAAGTGTTTGTCGAGAGCCTGATCGCCGAGGTCAGCGCTGACAAGGCCGCCGAGTTTGGTGTGCAGTGGATGAGCGGCACCGGCACCAACGGAAGCCTTGTGGGCTTGTTGGGCACCAACTTTGCTGTGGGCGGCACCAACTTGCTGACCCTGGCTGCAGGGGCGGCTTCGGGCAATTACACGGCATCGACAGGCTTGAACTTGGCTGTTGGCGCGCAACGCAACGGTGCCTTGGCCCTCGGTGCTTTGGCGCGGTTTTTGCAGTCAAACGGCGATGCCAACGTGCTGTCCACGCCCAACTTGCTCACGCTGGACAACGAGGAAGCCAAGATCGTGATTGGCCAAAACGTGCCTTTTGTGACCGGCTCCTACGCCGCTGCAGCAGCGGGCACGACCAACCCCTTCACCACCATTGAGCGCAAAGATGTCGGCCTGACACTGCGCGTCAGGCCACAGATCAGCGAAAACGGCACGATCAAGATGCAGGTCTACCAAGAAGTCAGCAACGTCGACGCCAAGTCCGTTGGCTCCAAAGATGGCCTCATCACCAACAAGCGTTCCATTGAAACCAACGTGCTGGTGAACGACGGCTCCATCGTCGTGCTGGGCGGCTTGCTGCAAGACGACACCAGCACCAGCCAGGAAAAAGTACCCGGCCTGGGCGACATTCCTTTGTTTGGCAATTTGTTCAAGTCAGAAGCCCGCAGCCGCAAAAAAACCAACCTCATGGTGTTTCTGCGGCCCGTGGTGGTGCGCGACGGTGCAGCCACAGAAGCCCTGTCGTTGGGGCGTTATGAGCAAATGCGTCTGGACCAGCAGGGCTTCCAGCCTGCCGCAACGGGCCCCTTGCCGGTCAATGGTTCTGCCGTGCTGCCGTCAGTGGGGGCGGGCGGTGCGACACCCCCTGCACTCAATCCTGCAGCAACCCCGTCCCGCCAGCCCTGAGCAAGCACCATGCGCCACCCTCTGCCCTACGCCTTTGCCCGCACCAGCAAACTGCTGCTGGAGGGGGATGGCGACCGCCTGACCCTGAGCTGGTGTGACGCCAGTGACCGTTCGGCCTTGTCCGAGGTAGCGCGCAAATTTGCAGGTCCAAGCCTTCAGATGCAAATCGTGGAGGCCGCCGACCTGAGCCAACGCATCCACGAGGCGTATTCGGGTGGCCAAGCGCATGGTGCGTCCACCGCCGCTGCCGTGGTCAGCGAGGTCGAATCCGAAGCCGACCTCTCGCGCATGATGCAAGACCTGCCCGCGGTGGAAGACCTGCTCGAAGCCAGCGACGACGCGCCCATCATCCGCATGCTCAACGCCTTGCTCACGCAGGCCACACGCGACGGGGCCAGCGACATCCACATCGAGCCCTACGAACGCCACTCGAGTGTGCGTTTTCGCATAGACGGCACCCTGCGCGAAGTTGTACAACCGAACCGGGCGCTGCATGCCGCACTGATTTCGCGCCTGAAAATCATGGCCGAACTCGACATCGCAGAAAAACGACTCCCGCAAGACGGCCGCATCAGCCTGCGCTTGGGCGCACGCGCTGTGGACGTGCGCGTGTCCACCCTGCCCAGCGCGCATGGCGAACGCGCCGTGCTGCGCTTGCTGGACAAAAGCGAAGCGCGACTGACCCTGGAGGCCGTGGGCATGCAAGGCACGGTGCTGAAACAGGTGGACCAACTCATCAGCCAACCGCACGGCATTTTGCTGGTGACGGGGCCCACCGGTTCGGGCAAAACCACCAGCCTGTATGCCGCTTTGCAGCGGCTGGACGCCACACGCCACAACATCATGACGGTGGAAGACCCCATCGAATACGAACTGCCCGGGGTGGGCCAGACCCAGGTGAATGCCAAGATCGATCTGACGTTTGCCAAGGCCCTGCGTGCCATCCTGCGGCAAGACCCGGACGTGATCATGATCGGCGAGATCCGCGACTTTGAGACCGCGCAGATCGCGATCCAGGCCTCGCTCACCGGCCACCTGGTCCTGGCCACGCTGCACACCAACGACGCGGCCAGCGCCGTCAACCGCCTGATCGACATGGGCGTCGAGCCGTTCTTGCTCAGCTCATCGCTGTTGGGCGTGCTGGCCCAGCGACTGGTGCGCAAGCGCTGCACCGCCTGCCACGGTGCGGGTTGCGCGGCCTGCGGCCAAACGGGCTACGCCGGGCGCACCGGGATTTTTGAGCTGCTGGTAGCCACCGACGAGGTCCGCGCCCAGATCCACCACCGCGCCGCCGAAGCCGAGCTGCGCACCACGGCCCTGGCCCAAGGCATGGTGCTGATGCGCAACGATGGCCAGCGCCTGGTGGATGCAGGCATCACCAGCGCCGAAGAGCTGCTGCGCGTCACGCGGGACTGATACCGCATGCTGCACCCCTGTTCTCCTGTCATCCGCACTGTGCTGAAGGTCGCCATGACAGACAACGTGGTCTGTGCACCTGCCATCGCCCACAGGAGTGGGCTCCTACAAACTGCCAAACCGCTGCCC
>JBIKRC010000037.1:0-11308 GCA_044349375.1 Limnohabitans sp. | reverse complement strand
TGCGGACCACGCATACCCAAGCCGTACCGCTGCGGACCACGCACACCACAGACAGAAAACGCAAAAACACAAGAGAGCCGATGACATGAGCACCGAAGCGACGCTGATCAAGCAACACCTGATTGACCCGGAAATCTGCATCCGCTGCAACACCTGCGAAGCGATTTGCCCGGTCGGTGCCATCACGCACGACTCGCTCAATTACGTCGTCAAGGCCGACATCTGCAACGGTTGTATGGACTGCATCTCGCCATGCCCCACAGGCTCGATTGACAACTGGCGCATGGTGCCCAAGGCCAAGGCCTACAGCATCGAAGAACAACTCAAGTGGTACGACCTGCCCGCAGAACTGAGTGCTCAAGAGTTGGCTGCTGCGGGTGGCGTTGCAGACACTGCACAAGAAGAAGCGCAAACCGCATTGCACTCGGCTGCAACATCCTCGGCTTCGGCCGTCAGCACCGCCGCTGCTTCGGGCTTCAATTCGGCGCAGTTCGGCGCGACCCTTCCCCCTTGGTCTGCTGCCCATGCCTACACCAACCTCTATGGTCCCAAGGCGCAAGACAAAACCATCACCGCCAGCGTGACGGGCAACCTGCGCGTGACCGAGGTGGGCCAACAAGTTGGCCAGCAAGACTACGACACGCACCACATCGTGCTCGACTTTGGCAGCTTGCCTTTTCCGGTGCTCGAAGGCCAGTCGATTGGCATCATTCCGCCTGGTTTGGATGCCAACGGCAAGCCGCACCATGCGCGCCAATACTCGATCGCCAGCCCCCGCAACGGCGAGCGCCCCGGCCACAACAACCTGTCGCTGACCATCAAGCGCGTGCTCGAAGACCACGACGGCCAAGCTGTGCGGGGCGTGGCCTCCAACTTCATGTGCGACCTGTTGGTTGGTGACAAGGTGCAGGTGATTGGACCGTTTGGCGCGAGCTTCTTGATGCCCAACCACCCCAAGAGCAACATCGTCATGATCTGCACGGGTACTGGGTCTGCCCCCATGCGCGCCATGACCGAATGGCGTCGTCGCCTGCGGGCCAGCGGCAAGTTCGAGGGAGGCAAATTGATGCTGTTCTTCGGAGCCCGCACCCCTGCTGAGCTGCCGTACTTTGGCCCACTCAACAACCTGCCCAAAGACTTCATTGACACCGAGTTTGCTTTCTCGCGCGAAGTGGGCAAGCCCAAGCGTTATGTGCAAGACGCGCTGCGCGAGCGCGCCGCCGACATCGCGCTGCAGCTCAAAGACCCGAACACCTGCTTTTATGTCTGTGGCTTGAAAAGCATGGAAGAGGGCGTTGTGATGGCCCTGCGCGACATCGCGCAGAACGCCGGTCTGGACTGGGAAGCCATTGGTGGTGCGCTCAAGAAAGAAGGCCGTTTGCACCTGGAAACTTATTGATCCAAGTGGATACTGTGCGCTTAGCGGTCATGTCGTGGCTGAAGCCGCCGACCTACAAATCAGCGCACTTGTCTCTTGTAGGTGGGAGGCCTCAGCCCCGACATCACGCGTTTGCCCATGGCTGACATGAATTTCACCAACGGATGTGACCCATCGCATGCAAACCGATTCCGCTTCTGAAACCCGCATCGGATTGAATGCCTTGCGCGAGCAACTGCGCAAGCCCCGTTCGCAACTCAAAGGCCGACAAGCTTCGGACGAGGCCCGTGCCGAAGTGCAGGCCCTGATCGGTGCCAAGCCCACAGAAGGCCACCGCCGCGATTTGCTGATCGAGCACCTGCATGTGCTGAACGACCATTTCCATGGGCTGTTTGAGCGACACATTGTGGCGCTGGCGGCCGAGATGCGGCTGTCGGTGGTGGAGGTGTTCGAAGTGGCCTCGTTCTACCATCACTTCGAGATCCTGAAAGACGAGGATGTGGCCCCGCGCATCACCGTACGCGTGTGCGACAGCCTCAGTTGCAGCTTGGCGGGCAGCGACACGCTGCTGCGTCAGTTGCAACGCGATCTGACAGGCGACGTGCAGGTCGTCAACGTGCCTTGTCTGGGCCGTTGCGAGCAAGCCCCTGCGGCGCAGGTGGGTCAGCAGGCCGTCGCTCACGCCACCGCTCAAGACGTGACCCGCCTGGTGGCAGAGAACCACACGCAGCCTTTGGCCTTGTCCCATGCGCTGCGTTACGACGAATACAAAAAAGCCGGGGGCTACCAACTGGCCCTGCAAGTGGCCGCCGGTCTGAAAGACCACGAGTCGGTCATCCAGGTGATGGAGTCCTCTGGCCTGCGCGGTCTTGGCGGCGCGGGTTTTCCTGCGGGCCGCAAATGGCGCATCGTGCGCAGCCAGCCTGGCCCGCGCCTGATGGCCGTGAACATTGACGAAGGCGAACCCGGCACCTTCAAGGACCGCACCTGCCTGGAGGCCGAACCGCACCGCTTTTTGGAGGGTGTGCTGATCGCTGCCAGTGTGGTGGGTTGCGAGGCGGTTTACATCTATTTGCGCGACGAGTACCACGAAGCGCGTATTTTGTTGGCTGAAGAATTGGCCGCCCTGAAATTGAACCCGCCTTGCGCTTTACCGCACATCGAACTGCGCCGGGGCGCGGGGGCCTACATCTGCGGCGAAGAGTCCGCGATGATCGAAAGCATCGAGGGCAAACGCGGTGAGCCGCGCCTGCGCCCGCCCTATATCGCCGAGGTCGGCCTGTTTGGCCGCCCGACGCTGGAACACAACTTCGAGACACTGTTCTGGATTCGCGAATTGCTGGAAAAGGGCGCAGACAGCTTTGCATCGCAAGGACGCCATGACCGAAAAGGCCTGCGCCGCTTCAGCGTGAGCGGGCGAGTCCAGCAGCCGGGTGTCAAGCTCGCGCCTGCAGGCATCACCTTGCGCGAGTTGGTGGATGAATACTGCGGCGGCATGGCCGAGGGACACACGCTGTACGCCTACCTGCCTGGCGGGGCCAGCGGCGGCATTTTGCCCGCGCGCCTGGCCGATGTGCCGCTGGACTTCGACACCCTGCAGCCGCACGGCTGCTTCATCGGCTCGGCCGCCGTGATGGTGCTCGGTCAACACGACAGCGCCCGCGACGCCGCGCTCAACGTGATGCGCTTTTTTGCGCACGAGAGCTGCGGGCAGTGCACGCCTTGCCGCGTGGGCACCGACAAGGCGGCGCAACTGATGACCGCTGAAGTCTGGGATGCCGAGACTTTGCAAGACCTCGCCCAGGTCATGGGCGATGCGTCGATTTGCGGCTTGGGACAGGCCGCGCCGAACCCGATAAGGTGTGTGCTCGATTATTTTCCGCACGAAGTGGGGGCAGCATGAACACCGTTCAATTCACCCTCAACGGCCAACCGGTTGAAGCAGCCGCAGGGAAAAGCATTTTCAACATCGCCAAAGAACTGGGTATCGCCATCCCGCACTTGTGCCACAAAGAAGGTCTGGTGCCTGATGGCAACTGCCGCGCTTGCGTGGTCGAAGTTGCAGGTGAGCGCACGCTGGCCCCCAGTTGCTGCCGTAGCGCTACGCCCGGCATGCAGGTGCGTACCAACAGCGAACGCGCTGTCAAAAGCCAGAAGCTGGTGCTGGAGATGCTGCTGGCCGACTTGCCCGAGCAGGGCCACAAATGGCTGGACGACCGTGCCGAGGCCCCGCATGGCGAATTGAGCCAATGGGCCGAGCACCATGGCGTGCAAGTGCGCCCGGCACTGGCGGCACTGCGCCGAGAAGCCACACCCGCCGACCTGTCGCACCCGGCCATGGCCGTGAATTTGGATGCCTGCATTCAGTGCAACCGCTGCGAACGCGCCTGCCGTGATCTGCAGGTCAACGACGTGATCGGTCTGGCCTTTCGGGGAGCGCACACACAGGTGGTGTTTGACCTGGCCGACCCGATGGGCGGCAGCAGTTGCGTGGGCTGCGGCGAATGTGTGCAGGCCTGCCCCACAGGCGCGCTCATGCCCAAGAGCCACATGGGTCCGCAAAAGGTGGACCGCGAAGTCGATTCTGTGTGCCCGTTTTGTGGTGTGGGGTGTTTGGTGACTTTCCAAGTCAAAGATGAAAAGATTATCAGCGTCAAAGGCCGCGAAGGCCCGGCCAACGAAGGCCGTTTGTGCGTCAAGGGCCGATTTGGCATGGACTACATTCACAGCCCAGACCGCATCACCAAACCACTGATCCGCAAAACGGGCGTGGCCAAGGACCTGAGCCTGGTCGATGGGCAGACCGACTGGCGCGAAGTGTTCCGCGAAGCGACGTGGGAGGAAGCGCTCGATCTGGCAACGCAGCCTCTCAACGCGTTGCGTGCACAACACGGCTCCAAGTCGCTCGCCGGTTTTGGCTCGGCCAAAGGCAGCAACGAAGAAGCCTACTTGTTCCAAAAGCTGGTGCGCACCGGCTTTGGCAGCAACAACGTGGACCACTGTACGCGCCTGTGCCATGCCTCCAGCGTGGCGGCCTTGCTTGAAGGTTTGGGCTCAGGTGCCGTCAGCAACCCGGTGCGCGATGTCGAGCACTCAGACCTCATCATCGTCATCGGCTCCAACCCCACCAACAACCACCCGGTGGCCGCCACCTGGATGAAAAATGCCGCCCAACGCGGCACCCGCATTGTCCTTGCCGACCCGCGCATCACCGACATCGGCCGCCACACCTGGCGCAACCTGCAGTTCAAGGCCGACACCGATGTGGCGCTGCTCAACGCGATGCTGCACGTCATCGTCACCGAGAACCTGTGCAACGAGACCTTCTTGCGCGAGCGTGCCGACAACGTGGCTGCTCTCAAGGCCCATGTGCAGGGCTATACACCCGAAGCCATGAGCGCGGTGTGCGGCATTCCAGCCGACACCATCCGCGAAGTGGCACGGGCCTACGCCAACGCCAAAGCCGCCATGATTTTGTGGGGCATGGGCGTGAGCCAGCATGTGCACGGCACCGACAATGCGCGCTGCCTGATTGCTTTGGCCAGCATCACCGGCCAGATTGGCCGACCCGGCACCGGCCTGCACCCCTTGCGCGGTCAAAACAACGTGCAGGGTGCCAGCGACGCGGGCCTGATCCCGATGATGTACCCCAACTACCAGCGGGTGAGCGACAAATCGGCGCACGACTGGTTCGAGAAATTCTGGGACACGAAGCTCGACGACCAACCCGGTTACACCGTGGTCGAAATCATGCACAAAGCGCTTGCGCCGGACAGCGATCCGCACAAGGTGCGCGGCATGGTCATCATGGGCGAGAACCCGGCCATGAGCGACCCTGACTTGAACCATGCCCGCCACGCGTTGGCCAGCTTGCAGCATTTGGTGGTGCAAGACATCTTCTTGACCGAAACCGCCTGGTTGGCCGATGTGGTGCTGCCCGCCAGCGCCTGGCCCGAGAAAACCGGCACCGTCAGCAACACCGACCGCACGGTGCAGATGGGCCGTCAGGCCGTGCTGCCGCCGGGAGATGCCAAGCCCGATTTGTGGATCATCCAGCAGATCGCCCAACGCATGGGCCTGAACTGGCACTACCCAGGCGAGCAAGAGGGTGTGGCCGAGGTTTACGAAGAAATGCGCCAGGCCATGGCCCCAGCCATTGGCGGCATCGACTGGGCGCGCCTGAACGCGGGCTCGGTCACTTACCCTTGCGTGAGCGCCGACGATCCGGGCCAGCCCATCGTCTTTCATGACCATTTCCCCACCGCCGATGGGCGGGTGAGGCTGGTGCCTGCCAGCCTGATCCCCGCCAACGAGCAGCCCGATGCCGAGTACCCCATGGTGCTCATCACCGGGCGTCAACTGGAGCACTGGCACACCGGCAGCATGACACGCCGGGCCACTGTGCTCGACGCGCTGGAGCCTGCGGCCACGGCCTCGATGCACGGCAGCGAGATGCGGCGGCTGGGTTTGCAGGCCGGGCAGCCCGTGCGCATTGCCTCGCGGCGCGGCGAGGTGCTGTTGCAGTTGCGCCAGGACGATGGCACGCCGCTGGGCACGGTGTACATCCCCTTTGCTTACCAGGAGGCGGCGGCCAATTTGCTGACCAATGCGGCACTGGACCCGTTTGGCAAGATCCCGGAATTCAAATACTGCGCCGTGCGGATCGAAGCGGCGACCCTGGTGAACGCATAATCGGCAGCTGTTGGCGCCCGTGGGCCGGTGATCCGGCTGCGCCCACGGTGGGCTGTACGACCTGGCCATGGAGGCTGATTTGATTTTGAATGTGCAAACCATCTTCTGGATGGATGCGTTTTTGTACCTGATGCTGCATGCGGCCATTTGGTATGGGCTGGCGCGCTTTCGCAGCCCGGTGGTGGTCATGTGGAGTGTTTCGGGCATTCTCAGCGCACTGTCTTTGTGCGTGATGGGCAGCCGGGGTTGGATCAGCACCGATGTGGTCGTTGTGGCGGGGCTGTTTCTGATGACGGCAGGCAACTGGGGCCGCCAAGTGGCTTTGCGCTCACTCAACGGCCCGGCATCGCCCATGTGGCTTTGGGCCTCGGGTGGGGCGAACGTGGCCTTTTTGGCGCTCAGCTATGGCTTGCAATTTTCGGGTTCACCCGAAAGCACCATCATGCTGGTGTTTTATGTTTTTTACGCCTTCATTTGTTTGGAGTACTTTTTTGCCGGCAAGCGCATTGCCCTGACCCACGACAAAAAGGGCGCAGATTCGGTGATGTGGGCAGGCTTGATTTTGTCGGTGACCTTGGGCGTCAAGGCACTGGCCATGATCGTGGGCATTGGGGCTGAAGATCTGTACGAGCCCTCCTGGGATCACGCCTTGGTGTTCATCGGTCAATTCACGGCCATCATGCTGCTGTGTGTGGGGTTCATGCAGATTTTTGTGGACCAGGACCACCGCAGAAAAATCGCCATGGAGCAGCAACTGGCCCGTGAGCAAGAGCAAGCTGCTTTGGCCTTGCAACACGCCCAGGATCTGAGTATCTTGTTGACCGAGCGCGAAGAGATCATCCGGCAGCTGACCTTGTCCAACAAGAGCGCGGGCATGGGGGCGCTGGTGGCCAGTTTTGCGCACGAATTGAACCAACCGCTCACGGCCAATTTGCTGCACGCCGAACTGATCTTGGCCAAACTGGAAGAGCTGAAAGTTGAGGCGTCAACGCCCAGTATGGGTATCCTTCACAAAGTGGCCAGCGCCATCGTGCAAGACACGCAGCGATCGGCAGACATCATCCGCAAACTGCGCAATTTGTTTCGCATGAGCAAAGGCGAGTACACGGCTTTGAAACTGAACGAGGTGGTGCAGGATGTGCTGGACTTGGTCCAGCCGAAAATGAAACATGCCGACATTGGCTGGACCGTCGAATGGGATCCCCACTTGCAAGTGCATGGCGATGCCACGCAGCTGCAACAAGTCGTTTTGAACCTGCTCAACAACGCCCTCGATGCGCTGACCGAGTCTGGGTGTGTCAAGCCTGAGCTGCGCATACGGGGCAAGGTGTTGGGTGATCACCTGAACCTGGAGGTGGAAGACAATGGCCCAGGCATCGCGCCTGAGCGTGCGGAAGATGTGTTCAGCCTGTTCAAAACCTCCAAGTCGCAAGGCATGGGCGTGGGACTGTGGCTCAGCCGTTCTATCGTCGAGATGCACGGCGGTCGCCTGACGTTCCAGTCCGAGCCCGGTCTCCGCACCGTTTTCACTTTGCGTTTACCCTTGTTGAACGAAACCATGCTGGGTTGATGAAGGGGCAAGCCCCGCTGAAAGAAAGTGCCCAATGTCTGTTCATGTGGTGTCCGAAATGGCGGTGCTGATGCGCCGCGAAGCCGTGCTAGGGGCCATGTCCCGTTGGCAGTCTCACCGCTGGGTGTTGGCCGATGTGGTGCCGCAAGAGGCCGGCTTTGGCCAGACCCCGCGCTGCCTGCGGCAGACCGATGACGAGGCCCTGTGGCTCTACCCCGCTTGGCGCCTGGAGCTGTACAGTGACGATGCCGAAGGCTATTGGCTCAACCTCACCTCGCCCACCCCCAGCTTCTTTGTCATGTGGCGTCTGCAAGAGGGGCTGGAGGGCCGGCAGGAGCAGGCCGTGCCCCAGGCCCTGAGCCTGAGTTACCACGATGCAGGTCGCTGGCTCGATGCCCAAGAAACCGTGGAAAACGTCCCCGCCTCGCCCGAAGTGGTGGCGCGGCTGCAGGCCTTCACCGACGCTTTTTATGTGCCCGAAGTCAAGCGCCGGCAGCGCCCGCAAAGCTTTCAGGGCCTGACCGACCGCTTTGGTCAGCCCGCCTCGGTCAGTACAACGGACAAGCGCAAGGGCGGGAGGCAGGGCCCATGAGCGAGCACTTTTTCAGCCGCTGGTCGCAGCGCAAGCAAGCCGTGGCCAAGGGCTTCCCGGTGGACGAACCTGCCATCCCGGCGAGTCCGGTCGAGTCGTCTGAATTGACCGGATCGTCCCAATCGTTACAAAGTTCCAAGGTTGGGCCCCAAGAGCTTGCCTCAGGGGCAAACGAAGCGAAATCAGGCGAGTTGCCCGCCAAGCCCTTGCCCAGCTTGGACGATGCGCGCGCCTTGACGCCGAACTCGGATTTTCAGCCTTTCATGCGGCCCGGCGTGACCGTCGATGTGCGCAATGTGGCCATGAAAAAACTCTTCACCGACCCGCATTTCAATGTGATGGACGGGCTCGACATCTACATCGGCGACTACAACACACCCGACCCCATGCCTGCGGGCATGTTGCAAAAAATGGTGGGCGCGCAACTGCTGGGTTTGTTTGACAAACCTGATGAAGCTGCGGCCAAGACTGAGGCCACGGCCGAGCCCGTGTTGCCTGCTGTCAGTCCTGCTGCTGGCCCCCGTGAAAACCCTGTGCAAAGTCCTGCGGCCCCGCAAGGCTCGCCAGTTGTGGCACAGTCGCCGCCTCACCTGCCTCATTTGGCAGGACCGGTCAGCCCCGTGCTTCAGCCCCACGTCAACGCGCACCCCGAACATGACCACCCTGATTTGCAACTGCAACCAAACCATGCCCCTGCAAGCCCAAGCCCTGGGCCAAGCACTGGGTGAAGACCTCACGCTGCACACCACCTTGTGCCGCCGCGAAGCGGGGCAATTCCAAAAAGCCGTGAAAACCGGCGAGACCGTGGTGGTGGCCTGCACGCAAGAAAAGCGTTTGTTCAGTGAACTGGCCGAGCAAACCGAAGGCGCAATTTCGCCCATCCGCTTTGTCAACATTCGCGAAACCGGTGGCTGGGGCAAAGAAGCCGCGCACGCCACACCCAAAATGGCCGCATTGTTGGCCGCTGCCCGTTTGCCCGAGCCCGAACCGGTGGCCACCGTCACCTACAAAAGCGAAGGCCGCATGCTCATCATCGGCGCGATCGATGCCGCTGAACGCGCCGCCAGCTTTTTGGCCGACGCGATGCAGGTCACGATTTTTGCGCAAGGCCCGGGCAACGCCGGGGGCAGCCAGGAGCGGCGTCATCCCGTGGTGGCCGGACGCTTGCAAAGCTTGAGCGGTTGGTTGGGGGCATTCGAGGTGTCGTGGGATGCCAGCAACCCGATTGACCTGGACCTGTGTACCCGTTGCAACGCTTGCGTGTCCGCTTGCCCCGAGCAGGCCATTGGTCTCGATTACCAGGTGGACCTGTCGCGCTGCACGTCGCACCGCGACTGCGTCAAGGTGTGTGAGGCGGCCGGTGCCATCGACTTCTCGCGCGACGCCCGCCCACAAACCGAGCGCTTTGATGTGGTGCTGGACTTGCGTGGTGACAAGGCCTCGCCCACCTTCTTATCACACGCATTGCCGCAGGGTTACTTCCGCTGGGATGGGCAAGACCTGCAAACTCTGCTCAAGGTGCGCGAACTGGTGGGTGAGTTTGAAAAGCCCCGCTTTTTTGCCTACAAACAAAAGCTTTGCGCCCACAGTCGCAACGAACAAGTCGGCTGCAGCGCCTGCATCGACATCTGCTCGGCCGAAGCCGTGCGCTCGGACAAAAGCCGCCAGCAAATTGTGGTCAACCCCAACCTGTGCGTGGGTTGCGGCGCGTGCACCACAGCTTGCCCCACTGGCGCGCTGACCTATGCCTACCCGCGACCGGCAGAGCAGGGCGCCAAGATCCGCGCATTGCTCTCGGCCTACCAAGCCGCTGGCGGGCGCGATGCAGCTTTGCTTTTGCACAGTCAAGAAAAAGGCCAGGCGCTGATCGACGAGTTGGGCCGCGGTGCGCAGCTTGGCGTCATGCAAGGCGTGCCTGCCCGCGTGATGCCTGTGGCTCTGTGGCACACCGCCAGTGTGGGCATGGAGCTGTGGCTGTCGGCCGTGGCCTATGGCGCTCGCCAGGTCATGGTGCTGCTCACCGCCGAAGAAGCGCCGCAATACCGCGCCGCGCTCCTGGCGCAAATGGCCGTGGCCCAAAGCTTGCTCAACGGCCTGGGTTACACCGGCGTGCATTTCCAGCTCATCGACGCCAAGACAGCGACTTCTTTGGACGCTGACTTGCAACGCCTTTGCGCCCGCAGCCTCAAGGCCGCCAGCCTGCCCACAGGCCCTGCCGTGGCCGCCCGGCACGCGGTGCAAGCCGAAAAGCGCAGCAACCTGGAGCTGGTCATCGACCACCTGATGGCCCAGTCGCCCGTGATGGCCATGGACGAGATCACGCGCCCCAAGGCGCTCGATTTGCCTGCCGCGGGGTCGCCTTTGGGCAGCATCACGGTGGACGGCAGCAAGTGCACGCTGTGCATGAGCTGTGTGGGCGCTTGCCCTTCGTCGGCGCTGCAAGACAACCCCTTGCAGCCCGAGTTGCGGTTTGTCGAGAAAAACTGCGTGCAGTGCGGTCTGTGTGCCACGACCTGCCCCGAAAACGCGATCACGCTGCAGCCGCGCCTGTCGCTGCTGGCCGAACGGACGCAGCCGCGCGTGGTGCACAGCAGCCCGCCTTACGCCTGCATCCGCTGCGCCAAACCCTTTGGCACCCTCAAAGCCATCGAGACCATGCTGGGCCGCCTGACAGGCCACAGCATGTTTCAGGGCCCAGCTCTGGAGCGCCTGAAAATGTGCGGAGACTGCCGCGTGGTGGACATGTTCACCGACGAGAACCAGGTGCGCATCACCGATGGCCAACTGCCTCCCAAAACCCGATAAATGCTTGCCATGAGCCAAGACCTGAACCTGTCCGCCAGCAGCCACGCGCTGGACGAAGAAACTGCCCGCGCCGAGGTGTACGGCCTGCTGTCTCAGCTGCTTTATGCCGCGCCATCGGCCGATTTGCTGGGCCAATTGCAGGTGGCCGTGACCGAGGCCCCCGATGCCGGTGGCTTTCTGGAAGAGCCTTGGCGCGACCTGGTGGCCAGCGCACGCAGCCTGAACCACGATCAGGTGGTGGCCGAATACAACCGCCTGTTTGGTGGGGTGG
>JBIKRC010000330.1:0-2975 GCA_044349375.1 Limnohabitans sp. | reverse complement strand
TCAACGGCATCCGCGCTTTCTTGCCCGGCTCTTTGGTCGACACACGTCCCACCAAAGACCTGTCACCCTATGAGAACAAGACCCTGGAATTCAAGGTCATCAAGCTCGACCGCAAGCGCAACAACGTGGTGTTGTCACGCCGCGCTGTCGTGGAAGCGTCCATGGGCGAAGAGCGCGCCAAGCTGATGGAAACATTGCGCGAAGGCTCCATCGTTCACGGTGTGGTCAAGAACATCACCGAATACGGTGCTTTCGTGGACCTGGGCGGCATCGACGGCCTGTTGCACATCACCGACATGGCCTGGCGCCGTGTCCGTCACCCTTCCGAAGTGGTCACGGCCGGTCAAGAAATCAGCGCCAAGATCCTCAAGTTCGACACCGAGAAAAACCGCGTGTCCTTGGGTCTCAAGCAAATGGGCGACGACCCATGGATGGGCGTGAACCGCCGCTACCCACAAAGCACTCGCATGTTCGGCAAGATCACCAACATCGCCGACTACGGTGCGTTTGTCGAACTCGAGCCAGGCATCGAAGGCTTGGTGCACGTGTCCGAGATGGACTGGACCAACAAGAACGTGGCACCTTCCAAGATCGTTGCCTTGGGTGACGAAGTCGAAGTCATGGTCCTCGAGATCGACGAAGACAAGCGCCGCATCAGCTTGGGCATGAAGCAGTGCCGTGCCAACCCATGGCAAGAGTTTGCTCAGAACACCAAGCGCGGCGACCGCGTCAAGGGCCCGATCAAGTCGATCACCGACTTCGGCGTGTTCGTGGGCCTGGCTGCCGGCATCGACGGTTTGGTGCACTTGTCTGACTTGTCTTGGAACGAAACCGGCGAAAACGCCGTGCGCGAATTCAAGAAGGGTCAAGAAGTGGAGGCTTTGGTCTTGGCTGTGGACGTGGACCGCGAGCGCATCAGCTTGGGCATCAAACAGCTCGACTCCGATCCTTTCACCACCTTTGTGTCGATCAACGACAAAGGCCAGATCGTCACCGGCAAGGTCAAGACGGTGGATGCCAAGGGCGCCGAAATCGACTTGGGCGAAGACATCATCGGTTACCTGCGCGTGTCCGAAATCTCGCGTGACCGCGTGGAAGACGCCAGCCATGTGCTGAAAGTCGGCGACGAAGTGACTGCTGTCGTGGTGAACGTTGACCGCAAGACCCGCAACATCCAGTTGTCGATCAAGGCCAAGGACCAGGCTGACCAGCAAGAAGCCATGGCTTCCTTGTCAAGCCAGGCCAAGAGCGAAAACGCTGGCACCACCAGCCTGGGCGCTTTGTTGCGTGCCAAGCTCGACAACAACTGATCTTTGTGATTTGATGACAACCGTTGTCTGAAAAGCCTGCCCCTGTCATGGGGGCAGGCTTTTTTCAGGTCCGTGCCCAAGGCAACAATAGTCACCCCTCAACAAATTGACACCATGACCCGCTCCGATCTGGTTGAAGAACTCGCCGCCCGCTTTGCGCAACTGACCCACCGTGACGCCGAGTTGGCCGTCAAAACGGTGCTCGATGCCATGAGCGACGCGCTGGTCAAGGGCCACCGCATCGAAATTCGCGGCTTTGGCAGCTTCTCGATCAACCGCCGTCCACCGCGTGTGGGCCGCAATCCGCGCTCCGGCGAGAGCGTTCAAATCCCCGAAAAAAGGGTCCCCCATTTCAAGCCCGGCAAAGCTTTGAGAGAAGCCGTGGACGCTGGCACCTTGGCCCAAGCCAACGACACTGAAGATGGACGCCGATGACCTGCAAGGCTGATGCCTGCGGCTTTGGACACGACCGCATCACCGGTTCTTTCGTTTGCGCCTTTAGAATGGTTTGTGCTGTCGAGGTCCATTCATGAAACGCCTGCTCTGGCTGCTTCAGTGGTTGCTGAAGGCCACCATTTTCTTCACCCTGTTTGCTTTCGCGCTGAACAATCAGCAAGAGACCCGTGTGAACTTCTTTTTCAGCACCTACTGGTCAGCCCCCACGGTGCTGGTGGTGCTGTCTGCCTTCACGCTGGGCGTGGTGGTCGGCGTGCTGGGCATGGTGCCGCGCTGGTGGCGTGAGCGTCAAGCCGTCAAGAAAAACAACCCGCCTGCTTCCCCCGCAGCCACGTCTGAGGTGACCGATGGAGCTTGACCTGACCTGGATATTGCTGGGCCTGCCCACGGCCTTCGCCTTGGGCTGGATTGCTTCGCGTCTGGACTTGCGCCAGATGCGCATCGCCAACCGGCAAGCCCCCCGCGCCTATTTCAAAGGTCTGAACCACTTGCTCAATGAGCAGCAAGACCAGGCCATTGACGCCTTCATTGAGGCGGTGCAAAACGACCCGGACACCTCAGAATTGCACTTTGCCTTGGGCAATTTGTTCCGTCGCCGGGGCGAGTACGACCGTGCGGTGCGGGTGCATGAACACCTGCTCTCGCGTGCCGACATCAGCCACGCCGACCGGCAAAGGGCACAACACGGCCTGGCGCTCGATTATTTGAAAGCGGGTTTGCTGGACCGTGCCGAAGAAGCTCTGCGCAAGCTGGAGGGCACCTCTTACGAAGGGCAAGCTCGCCTGGCCCGCATGGCCATTTACGAACGCTCACGCGAGTGGCCCGAAGCCGCTGCGGTGGCCCGCTTGCTCGAAAAATCCGGTGAGGCTGACTTTGGCGTTCGGCTGGCCCATTACCAATGCGAGCAAGCCCGCGAAGCGGTGCAAAAGGGCGACAGCGCCAAAGCGCTGGAGTTGTTGGCGCACGCCCTACAAGCCCACCCCCGTGCCCCAAGACCCCGCCTGTTGATGGGGCAATTGCAGCTGAGCCAAGGCCAGGCAACGGCCGCTTACGACACCTTGTCGGTTTTGTTTGAGCACAACGACATGGCAGCCCCCTTGGCCGCTGCCAGCTTTGCACAAGCAGCCCTGGCCTGCGACAAACCGGCCAGCGCCAGCGCTTTGCTGCAAGCCCATTACCTGCGCCACCCTTGCATCGATGTGCTGGACG
>JBIKRC010000329.1:0-2980 GCA_044349375.1 Limnohabitans sp. | reverse complement strand
CGGGTATTGATGCTTACCACCGCTGGGGAGGCTTTTTGCGCTGGCCCGCTCAGACTGCCGACGGGCCGATTGCCGCTGACGGCCGGTGGGGCTTGCAGCAAAGTCATGCCGTCCACCGAGCGCTTGGCACCGCGCAGCCATTCAGGCTGGAGCGTGGCCACCACAAACCAGATGGCCAACAAAACGGTCACCCATTGAGAGAATAAAAGCCAATAACGTTTCATGGTTTCAGATTGTGCTTGATTCGGTTGAGTCGTACTTCAAACTGTGCGCATCAACCAGCACAGACGCAAGGACGTGACCCTGACCGACCTGAGCCACAATGGCGCATCCAAGCCAAGTCAAACCCGTCATCATGACCACTGCCAAAACCCTGGGCCAAGCTTTTGATGCCTTGCTTCAGCCCGAAAAGTTCCGCGATTACGGCCCCAACGGACTGCAAGTCGAAGGAGACCGCGAGGTGCGGCTGCTGGTCAGCGGTGTCACCGCCAGCCGCGCCCTGATCGAAGCGGCCATTGACGCCCAAGCCGACGCCATCGTGGTGCACCACGGCTTGTTCTGGCGCGGTCAAGATGGGCGCATCACGGGCTGGATGCGTGAGCGTTTGCGTCTGCTTTTGGCGCATGGCATTCACTTGTTTGCTTACCACTTGCCGTTGGACGCTCACCCCGAACTGGGCAACAACGCCCAATTGGCCCGTGTGCTCGGCTTGCAGGCCGATGGCCGATTTGGCGAACAAGACCTGGGTTTTCTCGGGGCGGGCACACAGACTTGGGCGCGGCCTCAGGCCCTGGCCGAGCATGTGGCTGCCGCGCTGGCGCGCCCGGTGACCTGCGTGGGTGACAGCGACCGGCCGGTTCGGCGCGTGGCCTGGTGCACGGGCGGTGCTCAAAGTTACTTCGAGTCGGCCATTGCACAAGGTGTGGATGCGTTCATCACCGGCGAAATATCCGAGCCGCAAGCCCATCTGGCGCGTGAAACCGGCGTGGCCTTTTTGGCCTGTGGCCACCATGCCACCGAGCGCTATGGCGCACCCGCCTTGGGCGCGCATGTGGCGCAGGCGCTGGGCATTGCGCACCGTTTCATCGAGATCGACAACCCGGCCTGATGCCGCCCTTTTGCGCCATGAACCTGCCTGACCTGACCCGTCCCATCGCCATCACCCCCGGTGACCCCTGCGGCATTGGCCCCGAAATCATCGCCCGGGCCTGGTGCATTGCGCCTGAACTCACCCAGGGCTGCTTTGTGGCGGGCGATGTGGGCCTGATGCGCCGCGCCATGGCTTTGGTCCAGCCGTCAGTGCGCTACCCGGTTTGTGAAATCGAAACACCTGCGCAAGCCCTTCAAATTTCCCCGAGGTGTCTGCCCGTGCTGCAAGTGGTGCCGGTGGCACCTGAGATGCCTTGGGGCCAAGTCGATGGCCGGGCCGGGCAGTTGGCGGGCGAGGCCGTGCTGTGGGCCACGCGAGCGGCCTTGCGTGGCGAGGTGGCCGCGCTGGTCACCGCCCCCTTGCACAAAGAGGCCTTGCACGCAGCAGGCGCACCCTACAACCAATACCCGGGTCACACCGAGTTGCTGCAGGCCGAGGCGGCCCGGCATGCGGGGGTGACCGTCGCTCAAATGCCCGTTCGCATGATGCTGGCCAACGACGATTTGCGCACGGTGCTGGTCAGCATCCATATGTCCTTGCGCGAGGCGCTCGATGCCATCACCGTGGACCGGGTTTTGGAGACCCTGCGCATCACCCAAACGGCTTTGTCAGCTTTGCTGGGCCGCAGGCCACGCATCGCGGTGGCGGGCGTCAATCCGCACGCGGGCGAGGGCGGCTTGTTTGGACGGGAAGAAATCGAGGTCTTGCAGCCCGCCTTGTCGCGGGCCCGTCAAGAGGGTCTGGATGTGCACGGCCCTTACGCACCCGATACGGTCTTCATGCGGGCTCGCCAAAAACCGGGTGTTCAGCGGGAATTTGATGTGGTGGTGGCCATGTACCACGACCAGGGCTTGATCCCCGTGAAGTACATGGGGGTGGAGCAGGGGGTGAACGTGACTTTGGGCCTGCCCTTGATCAGGACCAGCCCAGACCATGGCACGGCCATGGACGTGGCGGGGCAGGGAAGGGCCGACGCCAGCAGCATGGTCCAGGCCATTCGCATGGCCCGTCAGCTGGTGGCGGGCAAGGCCCATGGCGAGGCTTGAGTCCGGAAGTTTCAGGCCTTGGTTTTCAGACTGTCGCGGATTTCACGCAGCAGCAACACGTCTTCAGGCGCGATGGGCGCGGCCTCTGGTGCGGCTTTGGCAGGCTCACTGGCTTTGAGGCGGTTGATCTGGCGCACCATCACAAAAATCACAAAAGCCAAAATAAAGAAGTTCAAGGCCACCGTGACGAAACTGCCGTAGGCAAAAACGGCCCCCAGCTTTTTGGCCTCTGCCAAGGGCAAACTGGCCGCCTGTCCGGCCAGCGGCAGGTAGTAGTTGGCGAAGTCGAGACCGCCAAACACCAGACTCACAAAAGGCATGATCAGATCGGCCACCAAGGAATCGACGATTTTGCCAAAGGCCGCCCCGATGATCACGCCCACCGCCAGGTCCATGACGTTGCCCTTCAGCGCAAAAGATTTGAATTCTTGAACAAATGACATCTTAAATCTCCAAAAAGAACAAGGTGATGGCTATTGTGCCCCAGTCAGAAGGAAGCTTATCGGGTTGTAAGTCGGTAGCTTGTTTCACTCCGCTACAATCCCGGGTTGACCCTGATAACGACTCGCTAAGAGGATTCCCATGAGTGACACCCCAGTCGACAGCAGCAAGCGGACGTGGCTGATTGCCTCCACTTGCGCAGGTGCCGTAGGCGCTGGCTTTGTGGCCACCCCCTTCGTCAGCAGCTTCCAACCATCCGAGCGGGCCAAAGCGGCCGGTGCGGCCGTCGAGGTGGACATTTCCGCCTTGAATCCGGGCGAAAAGCTCACGGTCGAATGGCGCG
>JBIKRC010000036.1:0-11495 GCA_044349375.1 Limnohabitans sp. | reverse complement strand
GGCTTTGGGCAAGGGTTGCGCCAACGCAGACTGCGCGAAAAACAAAGCAGCGCCAGCCATGAGTAAACTGGGTTTGAAAGAAATCTGTTTTTTCTTCAATTTGACGATCATGTGTGTCTCCAAAAAAATGTGTTTGATGACTGAAGTGAGTCCAAATCAAAGTCCCTCAGAAACTCAAATGCATTGAACTCGTCATCATGGTCTTGGGTTAACACCTGAAAAAGTGTCTCCCGCGTTACATGCGTCCTTCAAGACCAGACCCAAGGGCATTGCTAGCCCTGAAATCCGGTTACCCTCCAAAATCTCACAACATCCTAGCCACGCTCGGCCCAGCCCATGTCCAAATTCACCCGCCTTTGGCCCCTAGTGGCCATGCTCTTGCTGCAAGCCTGCGCCAGCCTGCCTCCCGAAACCTACGCCCCCAAACTGGGCCAAATGGGCAAGGATGTGATGTGGCTGCCCACCCGCGATGAGCTCGTCACGCAAATGCTGACGGCAGCGCGGGTCGGCCCCAATGACGAGGTCGTTGATTTGGGCGCAGGAGACGGCAAGATCCCGATCGCGGCGGCGCGGCAGTTTGGGGCGCGGGCTTGGGGCATCGAATACAACAAGGACCTGGCCGCCCTGGCCCAGCGCAACGCACAGCGCGCCGGGGTGGCCGACCGGGTGCGCATCGTGCATGGCGACATCTTCAAGGAAGACTTTTCCAAAGCCACGGTGGTCACCATGTACCTGCTGGAAGAGCTGAACGCGCAATTGCGCCCGACCATTTTGGCCATGCGGCCCGGCACTCGCGTGTTGTCCAACACGTTCTCGATGGGTGACTGGGAGCCCGATCAGGTGATCCGCGCGGGCACCAACACGGGCTATTTCTGGACTGTTCCCGCCGCGGTGGCAGGCCAATGGTCGGTGCAGGGCCTTGCCCTACAAGGGCCAGTTTTGTTGCGATTGACCCAGCGCCACCAACGCCTAGGCGGCACGCTGAGCTGGGGTGGGCAAACGCAAACCCTGCTCGGAGCGAGCCTGAACGGCACTGACTTGCACTTCAGTTTTGTACAGACCGATGGGCAGCTCAAAGCCGTTCTGGTCCGAATGCAGGGGGCTTCTATGCAGGGCGAAGTGGTCGGGCCCTATGGCATGGGTGATTTCCAGCCCGAAGTCGTGAAAGTCACGGGCCAACGCCTGGGCGATTGACGGTCGCCCTCCACCCCACGGGCACCCCCCATGCGCTTGTTTTCATACCACGACCGCCCGGTGCACCTCGGGCCATACCCACTGGAGCGCCTGCGCCGCACGCATGCCGCACCCGACTGCAGCGACCTGCCGCCCATGCAGGCGCTGCGCTTTGCACACGACGACCCTGAATCCTTGTCGCACGCCATGGCGCGCTACATGGCCATGTTTGACCTCGTGCGCGACGGCGCGGTCAACCCCAAAGAAGGAGAGATTCCGGTCGACCTGACCGAGCGGGCACAGCACCTGAAGGCCGCAGGTTATTACTTTGATGCGTCCATGATGGGCATTTGCGCTCTGCCAGCCAGCGCCTGGCTGGCCGAACCGATCCGCAACCCCGCCGTGCCTGCTTTGGGCGAAGAGTTGGCGCAAAGCCAGCCGGCCAGTTTTGCGGCCGGCATGGACATGATCCTGGCCGATGTGCTGGACTCGGCGCGTACGGTTCACGGGCCGATTGCGCACCATGGCCACGCCATCGTGATCCTGGTGGAATTTGCGCGAGACCCGAAACCCAATGAGCCCGGTTGCGATTGGTTGGCGGGCACGCAGGCACAACGCGCCAGCGTGTTGGCCGCGCAAACGGCGGTGCTGCTGTCGAGCTATTTGCGCATGCTGGGCCACGAGGCCCGCGCCCACAGCGCCAGCTGCAGCGACTTGGATTTGGGCCGTTTGGCTTTGTCCGCGGGCTTGACGCTGGGCGACGGCGAGAACCCGTATGTGGGCCAGCGATATGCCTTGGCCGCAGTCAGCACGACGCTGGCGCTGTCCCCTGATCAGGCCCTGGACCCGCAGCAAAACCGCTGGCAGAGCCACGGCCCGGCTTGGTGGCTGGGGCTGGGCACGTTCAAGAGCGCGTTTCACCAAGACGCGTTTGCGCAGCGCGAGTTTCGCCAAGGCGCACACCCGTTTGAAACCCTCAAACGCCAAGCCACGCCCACCACCTTCATTGACCACGACCGGGTGCCGCGTTTCCCCAAGCGGGCCGATTTTTTTGCCCGCGCCTTGTTTGGCGATTTGGGTAAGTCGGTGCAAGACGACGCCAAGAACGCGCACTACGTGATGAAAAGCCCCATCGGGGCCTGCGCGCGTCGTGCCCTGGGTGCTTTGCTGCTGTTGCAGTTTGGCGCGGCCCGAGGCCCGGTGGCCGCCAGCACCGCCAACCCGCAGCGCAATGCCGACAACCTGAAAGCCGCGTCGTATTACCTCGGGGTGGACGCGGTGGGCCTGTGCGCCGTGCCCGAGTGGGCCTATTACTCGCACGACGCGGGCGGCAACCCCATGCCCGCGTACCACGCCAACGCCGTGAACTTGTTGATCGACCAAGGCCACGAGACCATGGAGGGCGCCAGCGGCGACGACTGGATTTCGGTGGCGCAGAGCATGCGGGCGTATCTGCGGTTTTCGCTGATGGGTGGCATCTTGGCCGAGCAAATCCGGCGCTTGGGTTATTCGGCCCGGGTGCATTCGGTGCTGGACGGCGATGTGCTGCAGCCGCCTTTGTTGCTGCTGTCGGGCCTGGGCGAAGTCAGCCGCATTGGCGAGGTGATCCTGAACCCGTTTTTGGGGCCGCGCCTAAAGAGTGGCAGTGTGACCACCGACATGCCCATGGCCCCCGACCGGCCCATCGACTTCGGCTTGCAAAGCTTTTGCGAAAGCTGCAACAAGTGCGCCCGAGAATGTCCGTCAGGGGCCATCACCGCCGGCCCCAAGCTGATGTACAACGGCTACGAGATCTGGAAAAGCGACGCCGAAAAATGCGCCCGCTACCGCATCACCAATGCGGCAGGCGGCATGTGCGGCCGCTGCATGAAAACCTGCCCCTGGAACCTGGAAGGCCTGCTGGCCGACAGCCTGTGGCGGCAAGTGGCCATGAAGCTGCCCGCTGCAGCACCCGCGCTGGCACGGCTCGATGACCTGCTGGAGCGCGGCAGCATCAACCCGGTCAAGAAGTGGTGGTGGGACATTGAGCTGGACAAGGCCACCGGCCGCTACGTGAACGCGCAGCAAACCCACCGCCGCACCCTGCAAAAAGACCTGGACCTGCGCTACGAAGACCAGACCCTGGCCGTGTACCCGGCCGACAAAATGCCACCGCCTTACCCGGTGACCTACCCCGTCAACCGCGAAGAAGGCATTGCCCGCTACCAAGCGCTGCTGACCCCCGAGCAATACCAGGCCCGCTTGGCTGCAGGACAGACCGACGGCTTGGCCCCTGGGCCGCAGCCACTGCCCGCCGAGCCGCCCGTGTTCCCGGTGGTGCTGCACCGGCGCGAAGAGATGGCCGAGGGCCTGGCGCGTTACGAGTTCAAAGCGCCCGATGGTGGCGAGCTGCCGCCGTTTGAGGCGGGCGGGCACATCGACGTGGTGATCGCCCCCGAATACCAGCGCCCCTACAGCCTGGCGGGCGACCCAGCCGACCGCAGCAAATATGTGCTGGGCGTGTTGCGCGAGCCGCCCGAGTCTGGCGGACGCGGCGGCTCAGCGCTGATGCACCGGGTGTTTCGGGAGGGGCGGCGCGTGTTTGTGACGCGCCCGGCCAACCACTTTGCGCTGCACGAAGACGCCACGCACAGCTGGCTGATGGCCGGGGGCATTGGCGTGACACCCATGATCGCCATGGCGCACCGATTGCATTTGCTGGGCAAGCCGTTTGACTTTCATTACAGCGCGGCCAGCCGGCAAACAGCGGGCTTTTTGAAAGACCTGGCCGAAGCGCCGTGGGCCGAGCGGGTGCAGTACCACTTCAAGGACGAAGGCCGACGCGCCGACCTGATGCAACTGATGCCCGAGTTCTCTGCGGGTGGGCATGTCTACACCTGTGGCGCGCCACGCTTCATGGACGGCGTGTTCGAGGCCGCCAGCGCACATGGCTGGCCAGGTGATTCCCTGCACCGCGAATACTTCAGCGTGCCCGAAGCCGATGCCTGGATGAACCAGCCCTTTGAGCTGGTGTTCAAAACATCCGGCCGCCGCCTGCAAGTGCCTGCCGATCGCAGCGCCACCGAGGTGCTGGCCGAAGCGGGCGTGGCCATCGATGTGAAATGCAGCGACGGATTGTGCGGCGTGTGTGCCCGGAATTACGATGCGGCGCTGTCCGATGACATCGAGCACCGCGACTTTGTGCTCGGCCAAAAAGAGCGGCAGCAAAAAATCATTTTGTGCTGCTCACGCGCTCAACATGCCGGGGGTGTGATCACCCTCGATTTTTAAAAGCAGCCAGGGAGAAGTTTCATGAACACGGTCAAAAAAGTCTTCATCACCGGCGGCACCAGCGGCATTGGGGCGGCCATTGCCCGGGCCTTTGCCGCCACTGGGGCCAGCGTGACGGCCACCGGGGCCACGCCTGCCGAGGTGGAGGCAGCGCAAGCCCTGAGCGCCAACCGCCTGGTCGCCTTTCATGTCCTGGACGTGCGGCAAAACGAGCATGTGCAAAACGTGCTGGGTGAGTTCGGCGAATTCGATGTGTTGGTCAACTGCGCGGGCATCATCCAGCGCAACGCTGAACACGATCCCGAGGTGTTTGCCCAAACCGTAGACATCAACCTGAACGGCACCATGCGCGCCTGCGCCGCCGCCCGTGCAGGCCTGAAGGCCCGCCAAGGCTGCATCGTCAACACCGCCTCGATGCTGAGCTTTTTTGGGGGAGGCCTCACGCCCGGCTACAGCGCCAGCAAGGGCGGCGTGGCGCAGTTGACCAAGTCGCTGGCCATTGCCTATGCGGCCGACGGCATCCGGGTGAATGCCGTGGCCCCGGGCTGGATCGCCACGCCTTTGACTCAAGCCTTGCAAGAAGACCCCACACGCAGCGCGCAAATTGTGGACCGCACGCCGATGGGCCGCTGGGGCCAACCTGAAGACGTGGCCGACCCGGTGCTGTTTTTGGCCAGCCCGGCAGCGCGCTTCATCACGGGCGTGGTTTTGCCCGTGGATGGCGGTTACCTGATTCAATAAGCCCAGCCAAGGCTCAGGGCTGTGGCCCCCATGGCGCGGACAGCATGAGCTTGTTTTGCTGTTCGGCAATCAGCGGCCGAATTTTGGCGGCAAACGCCATGAAGTCCGGATCGCCGTAGACCCCGGCCCAAAAAGCCCGGCGGTCGGCATCGTCGTCAAACTTCCAGATGTGGATTAACTGGTTCAAGGCCCCCACATCACCCGTGAAGTAACCCACCAGTTTGGACGGGTGCTTGGACAGCACAGGCCAGCCCTCGTTTTTGTAGTGCGAGGTGAGTTCCGACATTTTTCCGACAATGGCGTTGTAGGTGCGCAGCTCATAAATGGCCATGAAAACTCCTGTTAGATGAGCTGCTCACTTTAGGTGGGCCTGAGCGGCGGCGCTGTCGGCAAGGTGACGCTGCAGGTTCTGGCGACCTGTAAGATGATTCCCACCCTGATTTCTTTGGATGGATCCCCATGAATGCCCCTCTCTCCCGCGCAGCCTTGGCGAATGTGCAGGCCGCCGACTTGGCCGCCCTGCCCTTGATTGAAAAATGGATCGCCTTTGCCACTGTCTCGCGAGACAGCAATCTGGCTTTGCTGGACTGGACCGAGGCTTACCTGAAGGACTTGGGTATTGGCTGCAGCCGCACCTATGACGACAGCGGCCAAAAAGCCAACCTGTGGGCCACGCTGCCCGCACACGATGGCGAAACCAAAATCGGCGGCCTGGTGCTGTCGGGCCACACCGACGTGGTGCCGGTAGACGGCCAGCCCTGGGACACCGACCCGTTCAAGGTCGAAATCAAAGGCGACAAGATGTACGGCCGGGGCGTGACCGACATGAAGAGCTTTGGCGCCATCTGTTTGATGATGGTGCCCGAGTTGCTGAAAAGGAAACTCAAGCGCCCGATTCACCTGGCTTTCAGTTACGACGAAGAAGTGGGCTGCATCGGCGTGCGCCGCATGATTGCCGACATGCAGGCTCAGGGCTTCAAACCCGCGGGTTGCATCGTGGGCGAGCCCACGGGCATGCAGGTGGTGATTGCGCACAAAGGCAAACACTCTTACAAAACCACGGTGCACGGTTTTGAGGCGCATTCTTCGCTCACGCCGCTGGGCGTGAACGCGGTTGAGATTGCTTGTGAGTTTGTGGCCAACCTGAAAAGCATGCACCGCGAGCTGGTACAAAACGGCCCGTTCGATCCGATTTACGACGTGCCCCACACCACCGTGCACACCGGCGTGATCGCGGGTGGCACGGCGCTCAACATCATTCCCCGCCAGTGCGAAGTGACCTGGGAAATCCGCCACCACCACCTGAACACCCCCGAAGATTTGTTTGCCCGGGCCCAAGCCTTTGGCGAAAGTCTGGTGCCCGCCATGCAGGCGGTCGCACCGGGCACGGGCATCACGCACGAGCTCAAATCGGTGTTGCCCGGTTTTGCCACGGCGGCCGACAGCGAGATCGCCAACCTGTGTTTTGACTGCGCCGAGGTCGACCCGGCCAGCGGCGCGGGCAAGGTGTCGTTTGGCACGGAAGCTGCTCTGTTTCACCAAGCCGGTGTGCCCACCATCGTGTGCGGCCCCGGCCACATTGCGCAAGCGCACCAGCCCAACGAATGGGTCACCCTGGACCAGTTGGCTTGGTGCGAGCGCTTCATGCGCCGCCTGGCCGACCGGGTGTGCGTGGCCTGATTTTTTCAAACGATCGAACCCTACTCAAGGAAACTCACATGATTCAACGTCGTGAAATTTTGACCTCCAGCCTCGGCATGGCCATGCTGTCGGCCGTGGGCTTGGCCCAAGCACAATCCACCAAAACGGTGCGCATCGTGGTGCCCTTTGCCTCCAGTGGTGTGCAGGACACCTTGGCCCGCGCACTGTCGCAGGAAATGGGCGTGGCCCTGGGTCAAACGGTGATTGTAGAAAACCGACCCGGTGCAGGCGGCACTGTGGGCACCGGCTATGTGGCGCGCGCCGAGGCCGATGGCACCGTGATGGTGGCCGCGGCCGCCAGCCACAACATTGCCGGATCGCTGTACACCAAGCTGGCCTACGACCCACAAAAAGACTTCACCCCACTGGCCCACATTGGCAGCGCGAGCTACGTGCTCATGGTGAACCCCGATGTGCCTGCCAAGACCGCTGCCGAATTCATCCGTTACGCCAAAGCCAACCCCGGCAAGATGAATTACGCGAGCGCGGGTGTGGGCAGTGCCACGCATTTGGCCATGGCGTACTTCACCGGTTTGGCGGGGATTGATGTGGTGCACATCCCGCTCAAGGCCACAGGCGAAGCCATCAACGAAGTGCTGTCGGGCCGTGCCCAGGCCGTGATTGCCGCCAGCATTGGCGCACTGGCGTTTGCCAAGGACAGCCGCGTGCGTTTGTTGGGCGTGACCTCGCCCCAGCGCAGCAAATACCTGCCCGATCTGCCCACCATTGCCGAAAGCGGCTTGCCGGGTTACCAGTTTGATTCGTGGTTCGGTTTTCTGGGCCCTGCAGCCATCCCGGCCGCCGAGGCCAACCGCATCAACGCGGCCGTCAGCAAGCTGCTCAAAGACCCGGTGGTGCTGGCGCGCCTGGACAAGCAAGGCATCGAGCCCCGTGACATGAGCAACGCCGACTTCAGCAAGTTGCTGGCGGCCGACTATGTCCGCATGGCGCAAGTGGTCAAGGCCTCGGGCGCGAAGATCGACTGACGCCCAAGGAGGAACGGGCTGGCAACAGTCCGTTCAGTCAAAGCCCCTGACCAACAGCACGGGCACAGGACTGGTACGCAAGATCTGTTCTGAACCACTGCCCAGCAGCAAGCGGCCAATGCCCCGGCGGCCATGACTGCCCACCACCACCAAATCCGCCCCCCAGTCACCGACGGCGTCGGCCACGGATTGCCCAAGACGCTGTCCTGCCCGCTCCAGCAACAAGGTGTCAGCATCCACACCCAGCTTTTGCGCAGCCGCCAGAGCGTCTTGCAAGATTTTTTGGCCCGCCAGACGCGCTTGTTGGATCAATTCACTGGAATACTCATAAGCGTCAAGAAAGGACGTCTCGTCAATGCAGTGGAGCAACCGAACCCTGGCCTGATCGTCTTGCGCCATCCGCAAAGCAAAGTCCACGGCTTTGCTGGAAGTGGCGCTGCCGTCCACGGGCACGAGGATTTTTTTGAATACGGGCATGAAGTTCTCCCAAGTGGGTTGATGACTTAGGGCGCCACACTGCACACTGAGACCCGGCTTGCAACGGGAAACAGTGTGGCCCCATGCTGAAATGATGCACCAAACAACCGCCACAAGATCGCTGACCACCCCCGGTTGTGTGCGATCAGATCTGTAGCGCCTTCATCATGGGTGATGCTGGCACTTCAGGACTTGCGCTGGATCAAACAAGCCAGCACATCGAACTTGGCGGAGGTTTTCGCGGTGGGAAGTGCACCAAGGATTTCAGGCAAAGGAGTAGCCATCCATGGCGATGACGTGGTCGCTGATGCCCCGGAAAAACGCCTCGGGCTGTGCATCGGGCCCCGCTGCGCCCAAAGCGGTGAACAGCGGCAGCAGGTGTTCATCCGTGGGGTGGGCACGCTGGCCGGCGCTTTGCTGACGGTAAGCCAGCAGGCCGGGCACATCGCGGGCCGTCATGCGGGTATGAATCCAGTCGGCAAAGGTCTGCACATAGGTGGGCGTGGCGCCGCCTTGCGTGCGCACGGCCATCAGGTCGCGCAGGTTGTGGGTGATGTTGCCTGAGGCCAGCACCAGAATGCCTTGTTGCGCCAAAAGGGCCAGCGCCTGGCCCACGCGGTAAGCGTGTTCGGGGCCCAAATGGCTTTGCACCGAAAGGGGCACCACGGGCACTTGGGCATCGGGGAACATCTGGCGCAGCGGCGTCCAGGCGCCGTGGTCCAGGCCGCGTTGGGCGTCTTGCGCCACTGAAAAGCCTGCCGCTTGCAGCGCGCTGACCACCTGGGCCGCCACCTCGGGGCTGCCCATGGCGGGGTATTGCATCTCGTACAGGCGCGGGTCAAAGCCGCCAAAGTCGTGAATGGTCTCGGGTCGGGTGGCAAAACCCACCGTAGGTACAGCGGTTTCCCAGTGCGGGCTGACCACCACAATGGCGCGCAGGGCGCCCAATTGGGGCACCAGTGCGCTCATGGCCGCGCCTGCCGCACCGGGGTGCAGTGCAAACATGGGCGAACCATGGGGAACAAACAAGACGGATGAGGGTGTGTGCATGGTGTGGATTTGGCTCCTCATATTGAGCTCTCAAAATGTGGCTTTGAGGTACCCCACTGTAGGCCAATGCAACGGACACCTCTCTGTCTGTCTCGGGTTTGACCGACTTGTCGCAAAATGCGGCCACAATTTACCCATGGCCAAGGGCCTTTATTTTTTTCACCGCCACCCTCTCGCATCCAGGAACACGACATGACCTACCCCAACACCCAACTCTTCATCAACGGCCAATGGTGCGATGCCGAGGGTGGCCGCACCCTGCCCGTGTTCAACCCCGCCACCGGCACCGAAATCGGTCGCCTGGCGCACGCGGGCATACCCGATCTGGAGCGTGCCGCGCAAGCCGCGCAAAAGGGCTTCGAAATCTGGCGCGACACCCCCGCCAACGAGCGCAGCGCCATCCTGCGCAAAGCCGCCGCGCTGATGCGCGAGCGTGCCCCGCAAATCGCCGAGCTGCTCACACAAGAACAAGGCAAGCCCCTGGCCGAAGCCAAGGTCGAGGCCATGTCGGCCGCCGACATCATCGAATGGTTTGCCGAAGAAGGCCGCCGCGTGTATGGCCGCATCGTGCCGCCGCGCAACATCCAGGTGCAGCAGCAAGTGCTCAAGCAACCCGTCGGGCCTGTGGCCGCCTTCACGCCCTGGAACTTCCCGATCAACCAGGCGGTGCGCAAGATGTCTGCCGCGCTGGCTACGGGTTGCTCCATCATCGTCAAGGCCCCGGAAGAAACGCCCGCTGCCCCCGCCGAGCTGATCCGCGCTTTCCACGACGCAGGCGTGCCCGCAGGCGTGATAGGACTGGTCTACGGCACACCGGCCGAGATTTCGAACTACCTGATCGCACACCCGCTGATCCGCAAGATCACCTTCACCGGCTCCACGCCCGTGGGCAAGCAACTGGCCGCGTTGGCGGGCCAGCACATGAAGCGCGCAACCATGGAGCTGGGCGGCCACGCCCCGGTGATCCTGGCCGAAGACGCCGACATCGGTTTGGCCCTGAAGACCGCGGGTGCGGCCAAGTTCCGCAACGCGGGCCAGGTCTGCATCTCGCCCACCCGCTTTTTGGTGCACCACGCCATTGCCGATGAATTTGGCGAACGTTTCGCTGCGCAAGCCCAAGCGCTGCAGGTGGGCGACGGCCTGACGGCAGGCACCCAAATGGGCCCCTTGGCCAACGAGCGTCGCTTGGCGGCCATGCAGTCCATCGTGCAAGACGCCCGCGCCAAAGGTGCCAAGGTGCTGACCGGTGGCGAGCGCATCGGCACCCAGGGCAACTTTTTTGCGCCCACCGTGTTGTCGCATGTGCCGCTGGACGCCGATGTGGTGGTCAACGAGCCCTTCGGCCCCATCGCTGCGGTCCGCAGTTTCGAGAAGATCGAAGACGCCATCGCCGAAGCCAACCGCCTGCCCTTTGGCTTGGCCGGCTACGCGTTCACCAACTCGATGAAAACCCTGCACCTGCTGAACCAACGCCTGGACGTGGGCATGCTGTGGGTCAACCAGCCCGCCGCGCCTTGGCCTGAGCTGCCCTTTGGCGGCATGAAGGATTCGGGCTACGGCTCCGAAGGCGGCCCCGAGGCGCTGGAGGCCTACCTCAACACCAAAACGGTGTCGATCTTCAACGCCTGACAGACATGGCCGTGGTGCGCATCCTGGTCACGGGCTTCGAGCCCTTTGGCGGGCAAAGCCTCAACCCGTCGTGGGAGGTGGCGCGTGCTTTGAATGGCTTGGCGCTGGAGGGCGCGCAAATCACGTCGGTGCAGCTGCCTTGTGTGTTTGCGCAAGCGCTGCCCATCTTGCAACAGGCCTTGGCGCAGCACCGGCCCGACATCGTGCTGGCGTTGGGCCAGGCCGAGGGGCGCTGTGATTTTTCGGTCGAGCGCGTGGCCATCAACGTCATGGATGCGCGCATCGCCGACAACGCGGGGGCGCAGCCCATCGATGTGCCCGTGGTGGCCGGAGCGCCGGCGGCCTACTTCAGCACCTTGCCCATCAAGGCGCTGGTGGCGGGTTTGCGCGCTGGCGGCTTCCCGGCATCGGTGTCGCAAACGGCAGGCACCTTTGTCTGCAACCAAGTGTTTTATGCCCTGCAGCACG
>JBIKRC010000328.1:0-3036 GCA_044349375.1 Limnohabitans sp. | reverse complement strand
CCCTGTCACTGAGCCCTATTATTGGCGGCCACGCTGTTAGAAACCTCGCCCACCCGATCGCGGGACCAGTATTTCTAACATTTCTAATGATTATTGACCCTTCTTCAGTGCGGTGGCGCATGCGCACGCTTTCATCTTTGCGAGTGAAGGGACATTCACTCACTTGGTGGCAAAATGCCCGGTCCATAAAACATGCCGTCTCCAGGCATGCGTCCCATGCCCGGGCTTCAGCCCTTCTGATTGACAGCCCCCATTCATGATGTCCTCCCCCGTCGGCACACTCGGCATCGATTTCGGCACCTCCAACTCGGCCATGGCCTGGCTCGGCCCCGAGGGCAACGCCCGCCTGATCCCGCTTGAAAGTGAGGCCATGGCCATGCCCACGGCCGTGTTCTACAACGCCGAAGACAGCAGCACCCACTTTGGGCGCGATGCTCTCAAACACTATCTGGAAGGCACCGAAGGCCGTTTGATGCGTTCGCTGAAAAGCCTGCTGGGCAGCCCTTTGCTGCTGGAGACCACACAAATCGGGCATCAGCAGATCAGTTTTCAAGACATCATCGGCACCTTTTTGGCCACTTTGCGCGAACGCGCTGCACAGCACTTGGGCAGCGCACCGCACCGCGTGGTGATGGGCAGGCCCGTGCACTTTGTGGACGATGACCCCGAGCGCGATGCGCAGGCCGAAGCCTCACTGCGCCAAACCGTGCAGTCGGTGGGTTTTGACGAGGTGTCGTTTCAGCTGGAGCCGATTGCGGCCGCGCTGGACTACGAACAACGCCTGACAAAAGAAAGCACCGTGCTGGTGGTGGACTTGGGGGGCGGTACCTCGGACTTTACGGTGGTGCGGCTGGGGCCAGAGCGCAGGCAACAAGCCGATCGCAGTGCTGACATTTTGGCCACCTCGGGTGTGCACATTGGCGGCACCGATTACGACCGGCAACTGAACCTGGCGCAGGTCATGCCGCTGCTGGGCTACAGGCACTTGGGCCCCGAGCAGCGCGAGGTGCCCAGCCGCGTGTTTTTTGATCTGGCCACCTGGCACCTGATCCACTGGCAATACCAACCCAGAGCCATCGCCCACGCCAAAACCCTGCTCAGCAACTACAGCGACCCGCGCCTGCACGAGCGACTGATGCAGGTCCTTAGCGAGCGCCACGGCCACCTGATGGCGCACGAAGTGGAGCAGGCCAAGATCCGCTGCTCGGAACAGTTGGCGGACACATCGATGAACTTGGCCGTGATCGAAAAAAACCTGCAAGTGCGTTTGGGCCTGGAGGACATGCAGCAGCACTTGCGCGAGCTGCTGGCGCGAACCGTGGCCTGTGCGCGTGAATGCGTGCAGCGGGCGGGCCTGAGCGATGCGTCTTTGGATGCCATCTACCTGACGGGCGGCTCGT
Source organism: Limnohabitans sp. (assembly GCA_044349375.1). Lineage (GTDB taxonomy): Bacteria > Pseudomonadota > Gammaproteobacteria > Burkholderiales > Burkholderiaceae_C > Limnohabitans_A. The sequence continues at coordinate 1,636 of JBIKRC010000328.1, read as the reverse complement.
CTGCCTTGCGCACCTTCCAACACGCCTTACAAGCCGAGTTTGTCGGCGTGCCCTTGGTCGAGGGCGATTTGTTCGGGGGCGTCGCGCTGGGCTTGGCCTACCACCGCTGAGCAGCCTAGACCTTCCCTCGTAGGTCGGGCCTTTATGGTCCGACAGCCATCTAAAAATACCCCCGTAGCCTTACTGACCATTCATGGGCGGTCCCCTCGTGGGTGGCAGATGGTCCGGTGCGGGACCTTATGGGTTCACGCCTGAGACACTCGAACGATGGCCGCCTGCCCGATCAGGTCTTTTGCAGGTACACATAGGCGCCCATGAGGGGGTTGGCCTGGTCCAGTCGCAAAGGGGCGCGGTGCAAGCGGGCCCATTGCCAGCCGTGCTGCGCGGCCAGCCCTTGCAGATACGTCAGGGCGTGCGCATAACGCAGCGTGCTGTGCAGCTGCACGGCCAGGCCAGGGTCCGCCTCTTCCACGGTGAAAGCCAACCAGCCACCCGGCTGCATGCGCGGGCCCAGGGCCTCAAACACCGCGTCAAGGTGTCCCACGTAGATGAACACATCCGCCGCCAGCACCAGGTCAACCCGCTCGGTGCCTTGCTTCATAAAATCGACCAACTCTTGAGCGTGCAGGCTGTCGTACACCCCGAGCGCACGGGCCTTGACGACCATGGCCGACGACAGATCCACCCCGCTCAAATGGTCGGCTCGGGGGCGGATCAGGCTGCCACACAAGCCGGTGCCGCAGCCCAGATCCCAAACCCGCTCAAACCGCGTGCCCGGGGGCACGGGCAATTGCTCCAGCAACACGCGATGCCCCTGGTAGCCCAGCTGGCCCACCAGGTGCGCCTCAAAGTCGTTGGCGTACTGGTCGAACAGTGTTGCCACATAAGCCGCAGGCGCATTCACCACGGGCTGCTCCGGGCTCAGGGCGGCCAGGTAATAGCGGTGCAGCTCAGGGTCGGCCCCCAGCTGCATCGCCCGCTGGTAACCCGCGATCGCCTGCGCGTTCTGGCCCATGTCGCGCTGCACATGGGCCAGCTGGCTCCAGGCTTCGGCCAACTCGGGCTCATGCGCCAAGGCCTGCTCAAAAACTTTCAAGGCTTGCGGCAATCGCCCTTGATGCGCCAAACACTGACCCCAGCGCAAACAAAATTCAGCCCCATCGGCCCCCAAGGCATGGGCTTGCTCATGGCAATGCAAGGCTTGCGTCCAGTCGCCCAAGGCCATTTGCGTCACGCCCCAGGCCTTCCAGGCATCGGTTTGAGAGTCGTCCGCGTCTAAGGCTTGGCGCAGACACACATCGGCCTGCACGAAGCGGCCCAGATGCACGCAGCTCACACCCAGGTTCATCAGCACCGAGGGCCTGCCCGGTGCCAGCTGCAAAGCCTGCTCAAACAGCGTTGCAGCCGCCTCGAAGTCGTGGCGTTCAAACTGTTCGATGCCCGCCACAAAGGCTTGGCGGGCTTGTTCGAGTGAAGGGTCCATGATCGCCAGTGTGACACAGGCTTTGTGACCCCAAGGGTGCGCCATCCCCGTGCAAGGCACAATGCTTTGCAACATGCGAACACCGGAGACACCATGAAAGAAACCCCTTACGCCTGGGTGGTGGTTTGGGCCACTTTTGTGTGCTTGGCCTTG
>JBIKRC010000326.1:0-3043 GCA_044349375.1 Limnohabitans sp. | reverse complement strand
GGACCCGCTCAAATACCTCAGCCTGGGCATGAACCCCGAGTGGCTGCGTTACTACCTGGCGGCCAAACTCTCGGCCCGCAACGAGGACATCGACTTCAATGCCGAAGACTTCATGGCCCGCGTCAACAGCGACCTGATCGGCAAGTTCATCAACATCGCCTCACGTTCGGCCGGTTTTATTGCCAAGCGTTTTGGCGGCCAGCTGGGCACCGTCAGCGCCGACGGTCAGGAACTCTTGGCAGCCCTGCAAAGCACCACACCCGCCATTGCCGCTTTTTACGAAGAGCGTGAATACGCCAAAGCCCTGCGCGAAGTCATGCTGCTGGCCGACAAGGTCAACAGTTATGTGGACCAGAACAAACCTTGGGACCTGGCCAAAAAAGAAGGCCAGGACGCTCGCCTGCACGACGTGTGCACCGCCTGCATCGAGGCCTTCCGCTTGCTCACGCTGCAGCTCAAGCCCGTGCTGCCCGCACTGGCTGCGCAGGTCGAGGCTTTCCTGAACGTGACGCCTTTCACCTTTGACCAAGCGCAAAGCTTGCTGGGTGCGGGCCACACCATCAACGCCTACCAGCACCTGATGCAACGCGTCACGCCCGAACAGCTCGAAGCCCTGTTCGAGCCGCCTCCCGTGGTCGAAGAAAAGCTCATCCCCGGCGGCGAAGAGATCGCCCCCACCATTTCTATTGACGACTTCGCCAAAATCGACCTGCGCATCGCCCAGATCGTCAACTGCGAACCGGTCGAAGGCTCGGTCAAGCTGCTGCGCCTGACGCTGGACGTGGGCGAAGGCCGCATGCGCAATGTGTTCAGCGGCATCGCCAGCATGTACAAGCCCGAAGACCTGATTGGCCAACTCACCGTGATGGTGGCCAACCTGGCCCCGCGCAAGATGAAGTTTGGCGTGAGCGAAGGCATGGTGCTGGCCGCCAGCCATGCCGACGACAAGACCGATGCTGGCATTTACGTGCTGCACCCCTGGCCCGGTGCCAAGCCTGGCATGCGCATCCATTGACCTCTTGCCCCCTCAAAAGCTGCACATGTTCCCTCTGATCCGCGGATGGACCGGTGTGCATAGAAGCCCAGAGACCAATCTGCGGCTGGGGCTGGTGTTGACCTTTGTGGCCGGGGCCACCAACGCAGGCGGCTTTTTGGCGGTGGGCAGTTACACCTCGCACATGACCGGCATCGTGTCATCGGTGGCCGATGACCTGGTGTTGGGCAACATCACCCTGGCGCTGGCGGGCATCGTTTGCTTGCTGGCCTTTGTGGCTGGGGCCATGTGCACCGCTGTGCTGGTCAACTGGGGCCTGCGCCAGCAACTGCGCAGCAGCTACAGCCTGCCACTCCTGCTCGAATCCGGGGCCTTGCTCGTTTTCGGGCTGTTCGGCGCGGCCATTGCGGCCTGGTCGCAGCTGTTTGTGCCGGTCACGGTGGTCTTGCTGTGCTTCATCATGGGCCTGCAAAACGCGGTCATCACCAAAATATCCAAAGCCGAAATCCGCACCACCCACATCACCGGCCTGGTGACCGATCTGGGCATCGAGCTGGGCAAACTCTTGTACATGAACCGAAGCCAGCCCGGCACCCCGGTGCGCGCCAACCGCCAGCGCCTTCGGGTGCATATGGTTCTGGTGCTGGGCTTTTTCCTGGGTGGGCTGATGGGAGCACTGGGGTTCAAATACTGGGGTTACATCACCACCGCCCCTTTGGCTGCGCTGCTTTGGGTGCTGTGCCTGCGCCCCTTGTTGGACGACCTGCGCTGGCGTGCCGCATAACTTCTCTCTAAAAAACTCACGAAACACCCATGAACTGGATGCAGGCCACGCTTCTTTTTCGGCCCAAATTGCTGGACTGCTTGCACGGCTATAACCGCGAACGCTTCTCCCAAGACGTGGGCGCTGGCCTCACCGTCGGGGTGGTGGCCTTGCCCCTGGCCATGGCCTTTGCCATCGCCTCGGGCCTCAAACCCGAGGCAGGCCTGTTCACCGCGATCATTGCGGGCTTTTTGATCTCGGCCTTGGGGGGCAGCCGGGTGCAAATCGGCGGACCGGCCGGGGCCTTCATCGTGATCGTCTACGGCATTGTCGAGCGCTATGGGCTGGCCAACCTGATTTTGGCCACCGCCATGTCGGGCGTATTGCTGTTTTTGATGGGCCTGTTTCGATTGGGCACGCTGATCCGCTTCATCCCAGTGGCGGTGGTGATTGGTTTTACCAACGGCATTGCGGTGCTGATCATGCTGTCGCAAATCAAGGACTTGCTGGGCCTGAAAGTGGCCACCATGCCAGCCGATTTCTTTGGCATCTTGAACACCCTGTGGCTGAACCTGCACACGGCCAATCTGGCCGCCTTGCTGCTGGCCCTGGCATCCTTGTCTCTGGTGGTGGGTTGGCTGCGCATGAGCCGCCGCGTGCAGGGCACCCGCTACCGCTGGGCCAGCATGGTGCCCGGCTCCATCGTGGCGCTGGTGTTTGCCACCTTGGTCACCTGGCTGCTGAACCTGCCCGTGGAGACGATTGGCAGCAAATTTGGCGGCATCCCCTCGTCCATGCCCGGTTTTACCTGGCCCGAATTCAGCTGGGACAGTGCCCGCTTTTTGTTCATGCCCACTTTGACCTTGACGCTGTTGGGGGCGATTGAATCGCTGCTGTGCGCCCGCATAGCCGACGGCATGATCGGCGACCGCCACAACCCCAACCAAGAGCTCATGGCCCAAGGCGTGGCCAACTTTGTCACACCGTTTTTTGGCGGCATGCCCGCCACCGGCACGATTGCGCGCACCGTGACCAACATCAAAAGCGGCGGCACCACCCCGATTTCGGGCATGGTGCATGCCCTGACCTTGCTGGCCGTGGTGCTGGTGGCGGCACCCTTGGCCGGGCACATTCCCCTGGCGGCGCTGGCGGCCATCTTGATGTTTGTGGCCTGGAACATGGGCGAATGGCGCGAATTCATGCACTTGCGCCAGTACCGCCTGCCCTACCGCATCACCTTGCTGGCGGTGTTTTTCCTCACCGTGGTGTTTGACCTGACGGTGGCG
>JBIKRC010000325.1:0-3051 GCA_044349375.1 Limnohabitans sp. | reverse complement strand
ACGCCCCGCAAGATTTCCGACGAAGAAATCGTCCAGCGCTTGGTGTATTCCTTGGTGAACGAGGCTTGCCATATCTTGGAAGAAGGCATTGCCAGTAAAGCCAGCGACATCGACATGGTCTACATCACCGGTTACGGTTTCCCGTTCTGGCGCGGCGGCCCCATGTTGTTCGCCGACACTGTGGGCTTGTTCAACGTGGCCGAAGCCATGAAGCGCTTTGCCAAGAACCCACTCGACGACGCCCAATTCTGGCAACCCGCACCTTTGTTGGTGCGCTTGGCAGCCGAAGGCAAAACATTCAACTGATTTTTTAATTTTCGGAGAACCGGTTTTTGGGCCAGTTCTCCACATGAAAGGTTTTCATCATGACGAATGTAGTCATCGTTTCTACTGCACGCACACCGCTGGCCAAGAGCTGGAAGGGCGCTTTCAACATGACCCACGGCGCGACCTTGGGTGGCCACGCGGTGCAACACGCCGTGGCCCGTGCTGGCATTGATGCCGCCGAAGTCGAAGACGTGATCATGGGCTGCGCCACACCCGAAGGTGCTACCGGTGCCAACATCGCCCGCCAAATCGCCCTCAAGGCTGGTTTACCGATTTCGGTGTCGGGCATGACCGTCAACCGATTTTGCTCGTCTGGCTTGCAAACCATTGCTTTGGCTGCGCAGCGCATCATCGCGGGCGAAGGCCAGGTCTATGTGGCAGGTGGCGTGGAAAGCATTTCTTGCGTGCAGCAAGAAGCCAACACCCACATGCTGCAAGACTTGGCACTGGCCAAGCAAAAGCCAGAGATCTACTGGAATATGCTGCAAACCGCTGAGCAAGTGGCCAAGCGCTACAAAATCGGCCGCGATGTGATGGACGCTTATGGTGCGGCCAGCCAACAAAAGGCTTGCGCTGCGCAAGCTGCGGGTTTCTTCAACGACGAAATCGCCCCCATCACCGTCACGCAAGGCGTGATCGACAAGGTCATGGGCATGACCACCAAACAAGTGACCGTGAGCGTAGACGAAGGCTTGCGCGAAGGCACCACCGTAGAAGCCATCAGCGGTCTGCGCTCAGCGCTGCCCGGTGGTTTGGTCACAGCCGGCAATGCCAGCCAGTTCTCGGACGGTGCCGGTGCTTGCGTGTTGATGGACGAAAAACTGGCCGAGCAGCGTGGTTTGAAGCCCCTGGGCCGTTTCCTCGGTTTTGCCGTGGCCGGTTGCGAGCCTGACGAAATGGGCATCGGTCCCGTGTACGCCGTGCCCAAAGCGCTGGCGCGTCTGGGCCTCACGGTGAACGACATCGACCTTTGGGAACTGAACGAAGCGTTTGCCGTTCAGGTGCTGTACTGCCGCGACAAGCTGGGCATCCCGGCAGACCGCCTTAACGTCAACGGCGGCGCGATTGCGGTGGGTCACCCCTACGGCGTGTCGGGCCAGCGCCTGACAGGCCACGCCCTGATCGAAGGCAAACGCCGTGGTGCCAAGCGCGTGGCGGTGACCATGTGCATCGGTGGCGGTATGGGCGCATGCGGCATTTTTGAAGTGCTGTGATCACCCAGCGCGTGTGCTGTCACTTGGATGGCTGACGTGACTCAGGGCAGAAGGCAAGATGTCTTCTGCCCTTTTTTAATGTGGGATGCCCCTGCGGCCGGATGCCTTGCGAGCAGTGGCCCTCTCCCACAAGAATGACCTTGATGAAAGCTCGCTGCCATGAGTTTGCGCCCCACCGTTGATTTTTTGCTTCACGACTGGCTCAAGGTAGACACCTTGCAAAGCCGCGAGCGCTTTGCCGACCACTCGCGCGAAACTTTTGATGCGGTGCTGGACACTTGCGAGCGCATTGCGCGGGAAAAATACGCCCCGTTCAACCGCCTAGTGGACACGCAAGAGCCCCACTTTGACGGCGAAAAAGTCATCTTGCCGCAAGCCACACACGACGCCTACAAGGCCTATGCTGAATCGGGCATGCTGAGCGCTGCGCAAGACTACGAGATCGGTGGCATGCAGCTGCCCTACACGGTAGAAGCGGCAGCCAACGCCTTTTTCGCCATGGCCTCGGTCAGCATCGGCTCGGGCATGCTGACCAGCGGCAATGCCAATTTGCTGATGGTGCATGGCACCGACTTGCAAAAGCAGGTCTTTGCCGCCAACGAATTCAATGGGCGTTTTTCGGGCACCATGTGCTTGAGCGAAACGCAAGCCGGCTCGTCACTGAGCGATGTGACGACCCGCGCCACGCCCGATGGTGAAGGCTTTGAGGCCGATGCTTTGGGCGCACGCTACCGCCTCAAAGGCAACAAAATGTGGATTTCCTCGGGCGAGCACGAACTCTCCGAGAACATCATCCATTTGGTGCTGGCCAAGATCCCAGATGCCAACGGCCAGTTGGTGCCGGGCGTGCGTGGCATCTCGCTCTTCATCGTGCCCAAAAAGATGGTCGGCACCGACGGACAACTGACGGGTGAGCGCAACGACGTGGCCCTCGCGGGCCTGAACCACAAATGCGGCTGGCGCGGCACGACCAACACATTGCTGAACTTTGGCGAGGGCAAGTACCCCGTTCGCGGCGAAGCAGGCGCAGGCTTGGATGGCGCAGGCAGCGGGGCCGTGGGTTACTTGGTCGGCAAGCCCGGCGAAGGCCTGCGCTGCATGTTCCACATGATGAATGAAGCCCGCATCGGCGTAGGCATGGCTGCCACCATGCTCGGCATGGCCGGTTACTACGCCAGCCTCGACTACGCCAAAAACCGCCCGCAAGGCAGGCCGTCAGGGGCTTCGGGCAAAGACGCCAGCCGCCCGCAGGTGCGCATCATCGAACACGCCGACGTCAAGCGCATGCTCTTGGCCCAAAAATCCTATTCGGAAGGTGCTCTGGCGCTTGCCCTGTATTGCGCCCGTTTGGTAGACGAGCAACACACAGGGACTGCGGAAGACGCAGACGTGGCGCGCCTGCTGCTGGAGGTGCTCACGCCCATCGTCAAGAGTTTCCCCAGTGAGTGGTGCCTGGAAGCCAACAGCTTGGCCATCCAAATCCACGGTGGCTACGGCTACACCCGTGACT
>JBIKRC010000396.1:0-11583 GCA_044349375.1 Limnohabitans sp. | reverse complement strand
AAGGGTGCAAGTCTCGTCGCGCAACCGTTCTGGCAGTGCGCCCGCGTCCTCGAACAGCATCAAGCGCGCACCTTGCGAGCCGATCTGCGCGTTCGAGCCGTTGCCGATGGTCACGCAAATGGTACGACCCACAACGTCGCGCCAGTCCTTGATCGAGATGGACTTCGGTCCGACCAGAATGGATTGCGACTCGTAATAGTGAGGACGGATAAAACGCGCCTGTTCGTCGCGTTGTTTGTTATGGCCCATGGTGGCAATAGCGACATCGATGCGATCTTCTGCGAGCAGCGCAATGCGGTTGGCGGGGGTCACCCGGCTAAACGCGAGTTCAACCTTCAGCGTGGCCGCAATGGCGCGCGCGACATCGGTGTCGTAGCCTTTGAGTGTGTCGCCTTCGCGTGCGCCAAACAAGGGATAGTTCTCGCGAACGCCGGCACGTATCTGTTTGTTACAGAAAATGCGCACCAAGCGGTCAATGTTCGGTTTGGTGCAAACGCCGGGCGTGGCGGCCTCTTCGCGTGCCTCGACGAGCAGACGCGCCAGTGCAGCGTCGGGTGAGACGTCAAGCTGAGCGTGCGATGTGAGCGCAGCAAACAGGCCGACAAACAATAAAAGTACTTGCATCATGGCCCGAAAAAGCGATGGTAAATTGCGCGCAATCCAAGTCAATTGAGCTCTCCAGTCGCACTGATTTCGACAATGTGTACTTCGGCAAAGGCGTGCGGCCCATAGCGGTGTATTGTCTGGCCGTCTTCGGCAGCCAGCACGCGGGGCGTCAGCTGAGACAGCTTGAGACCTTGAATATTAACCAAAAACGTCAGTGCAATGCGCAGCTCAAGGCCCTGTTGCCGCAACATTGCACGCGAAGCGTCAACACCTACAAAAGCGTTGTGTGTGATCACTGCGCGACCGCCGGGCACAAGGTGTTGCGCCAATCCTGCCAAAAAGGGATTCAAAAACTGCCGCCCATCATCGCCGCCGCAACTCCAGGAGGACAGGCGGGCATTGAAGCCTCCACTTGGCATTGGAAAATGCGGCAGATTGGCGACAATCAAATCAAAGCGCTGCCCGGCCACGGGCTGCCACATATCACCGCGCTGGATGCGCGCGATGTCGGCGTAACCTTGATAGCGCAGCAAAGCCAAACTCTCGTCAACGGCCTCGTCCTCGATGTCCACGCCCCACAACGCGGCCGCACCGAGCGCGCCCAGCGCAGCCAGCACGACACCGCTTCCGGATCCGATCTCCAGCACCTTCGCGCCGCGCAACTGCGCCGCCTTGCCACGCAGAACTTGAATCAAAGCCGCGGTGTATTCGCTGGGAAGCAGTGCCAAGCTGGCGCGAGGCGATTCATCGGAGATAAGCGATTTCAGCATGTGCGGCGCGCCTAAGAAGTTGAGGGCTGTGCCGAAGCGTCACCCGTGGCGGAGGTGGTCAGACGAGCGGACATCGTGAGCGCCACGGTATCGCCAGGATATTCAATGAGTATTTCTTGATAGCACCTTAGCGCCTGAGCCAGGTCACCTGCGCTCATGGCGTTGTATGCATTTCGCGTCAGTTTGCATAACCGGATGGTCGCAGCACTCGGCTCGAGTTCCGGCCCTGCACCGAAGGCTCCCATTAGCTCGTAGATGGCTATGCGGCCGCGGCGTCCCTTGACCGCGGCGTCGTCGATCGGCCGCATGCATAGCCGTTCGCCGGCCTCTTTGTACACGCTGTGGCTGACACAAATCAGCGTTCCGTATTCCTTATTGACGTTTTCAAGCCGCGACGCAATGTTCACGCCGTCGCCCATCACTGTGTAGCTGATTCGCTCCTCCGAGCCGATGTTCCCGACCAGCACCGCGTCGCTGTGGATGCCAATGCGCGCGTTCAGCGGTTTCAAATCTTCTGCCACCCAGCGCGCGTTCAGCGCCTTCATGCCAACCTGAATACGCAGCGCGGCGACGCAGGCGCTCCACGCGTGATCATCCATGTGAACTGGCGCACCCCAAAAAGCCATCACGCCGTCGCCGATGAATTTGTCAACGGTACCGGACTCCTGATTGATCGACCTGGTGACCACTTCCAAGTATGCCGACACCCTGAGCAGCAGCTCCTGCGTGGGGACTTGTTCGGACAATGTCGTGAAAGATTCCAGATCAGAAAAGAAAATAGTCAAAAAGCGGCTGTGTCCGCCAATGGAAAGCTTCTGATTGGTCTCCAGAAGCTGGCGTACCAGACCCACTGGAACGAAGGCGGCGAACGAACTCACCAGGGCATCCAGGGTGTGTATAGCCTTGGACAAAACCGCGACTTCGCGGATCGGCGAGTTGAACAGCAGCTGAGGTTCGTTTTTGAATTGCTGGATCCTTGTGACATTGGTCGCGAGTTTTTCCAGCGGCGCAGACAACACCTTGGACAGGACGTAGATAACCAGCATCTGCAGCAGAATGGCCAACAGACCGAGCATCAACATGTAACGGTTTTGGCGGTCGAAGCCGGCGGTGAAATCGTCAAGAGGAGTGATGAAAAACAGTTGCCATTCCTTGCCAAATTCAGGCGGCATTTTTGACAAGCCCGCAAAATACTGCTTGCCGGCGTGCTCGAAAGTGAAGAGTTTTTCGCCATGGCCTTCGTGCGAGCCGAAGGCGATCGCTGGCAGCTTGTTGCCCAGTGAGGTGATGTGCTGTAACTCGACCTTGCCTTTTTCTTTGTTGTAGGTTATGGCTCGTTCAGAATTGGCGATCACCCGGCCCTGGTGATCCAATACATAACTCAGGGTGCCCGGACTGATCTTGTTTTTTGACAGATATTCGGACAGCACATCCAGCGTGATGTCTGCGGCGGCAACACCAATTAACTTGCCTTGGCGGTAGAACGGCGCCGCAATGGTAAAACCCACAAGCCCCAGCGCCGCGAACACATCGGGATCGGACACCGTGGGGCCTCCCGCCTCGATCGCCGAGCGGTACCATGGTCGCGGCCGCGGATCGTAGGCCGTTGTCAGATTGGAACGCCCCACTTCTTTTTCACCGGCATCGAGAAACTGGTACCGATCGACAGGCTTGGCTTGCTTGGGCGCGTCGATCCAGCGAAAGGCGAACTGGGTGTCGGGCGGCGGTAGATTGTCATGAATTTTGACTTTAGGATCGATGCGTCGCGCCTGGCGAAACGAAGCATCTTCAAGCCCGACGTACACGCTGGTAATGGTCTCGCTGTAGCGCGTGATACCAAGCAGGTAATTCATCGCGCGATTGTCCGAATAGAAGTCTGGGCTTTCGTGACCGATTGCCGCAGCGCCTTTCACCATCGATTTGATCGGAGCAAATACATTGTGGATGCTGGCAATTGCACCCTCCCGGAAGCGCTCGGCCTGCTCGTAGGCGTTGCTGCGCGCGATGCGTTCATCTGATAAATAGCTCAATGCCACGGTGGCGACAAACACCGGCAAAGTCAGCAGCACCAGCAGCGAAACTATAAAAGGCCTTAGGCGGAGGCTTATCGGTGAATGGAGCATTGGCGCATCATGACGAGTAACAGGTATTCTAGGAGTTGAGGGGGCTTAGTGGGTTTTCCGCTTTGATGCGTAAATATTAACAGTTCGTTGTGAAAACTTTCCACGCCTTGATAAGAAGAATTTCCGGGATTCTCCTCGCCCTCATAAGTGAAATATTTTTATTTAAAAATAATAATATTTGAATATAAATTAACTGACCAATTGGCGTAGCGCCAATCGGGGAACGACTTAGGCATTCATGGGTAAGCACCGGTCAAAGCCAAATCGGTGCACTTTTCAATCCAATGCCAGCTTATTTGCGCGAGCTGCAGCACTGACCATTCAATCACCCCGTGGTGATTCCGAGATGGTACGCGTGCTGGGGGCCGTGAATTTGCTCGGCTTGGAGGCGGTAAGGGTGGTGGCAAACGACTTGTCTCAGCAAGCGGGTGCCAATCTGGTTTTCGCCGAGCACCTCACCAACGCCAAGGATTTTCAGGTCGAGCATGGCCGTGGGCTTCGGCGTTGCAGACTTCGGGCAGGATTTTTCGGGCTTTTGGCCCCGAATCCCCGCTCATACGACAGGGTTAAATTTTCGTCAAAAGTGACAATTGTCAAGTGGTTGACAAAAAAATCGAAATCGTTAAGATTATTGGGTATGTTTTGAATTTTGTTCTGAAACTCTTCATTGGCCACCCATCCGATGTAGAAGCTGTTCAATAAACTAACATGCAACGGGTTCCGTGCTTCAAAGGTAGGGAAATCTGGAAAGCAGTCATTGATTCAACACTTTTGTTTAACTTTCAATCTTCATAGGAATTCCAAAATGATCAAGTCTCTTCAAACTAAACCTTCCAAGTTCAGCCAAAAAGGTCAGGGCATGACCGAATACATCATCATCGTCGCACTCATTGCAGTGGCTGCGATCGGTGTGTACAGCTTCTTCGGTCAGGCTATCCGCGGTCAAATGTCGGGGATGACTGCTGAAATTTCTGGCCAAAAGGCCACTGCTGGCCAAGCTGCAGCCACCGCAGCCAGCGGTCTTGCTTCGGGCGAGGCTGTCAAAAAGGACATGGGTACTTACGGCGGTTCACAGGGTAAGTAATCACGAAATCCCAGGTTAATCTAACCGTTAACCTGGGATCTTTTTTTAAAAAGATTTGATCTTCAAGCAAACGCGAGGCCATTGCTTTTTAGCATCGCTGCTATCAAGACAAAAGTACTTTTAAAAAAAGCAATTCAATCATTGATGCTGAGGTACCTTTCAGTCACCAAACACATCGGTCATGCAACAAGCACTTTCTAGCCAGCCTTGGCAAATTCACCTCACATCCAGAACACTTGACTTTGTTTTTCAAATCTGAATTGCCGGTAACCAGACCAATACAACCCATTGCCTGAACTATAAAATGAAATTACTTAATAAATTACCGAAGATTAACCCTCTGGTTATATTATTGTTCACGGCAATTCTCCTGGGAATTGCCGCAACTTACCTCAGTTCTGCATACCTTAAAAACCGCGAGAAAACCATCGCAGCCGAGTTGAAACAAGGCATGTCCGGTGGCCGTACTACAGAGGTTTTGGTTTCAACACAAAATCTACCGGCAGGCTCAACGCTCGGTAACACGCTGGTCAAGCGCGAGGTTCCCATCGATTTGATCGATGAAAACACACTCACACCCAATGATTTTGACCGCGTCTCAGGTGCTAAGTTGGTGCGACCACTAAAAGCTGGCTACCCCATCAACGTCAGTTTTTTTATTGACAAAGCAAGAACTTTTTCAGAAGCGGTTGAAGATGGCATGCGGGCGATCACCATTGAAGTCGACGAGATCAACTCAATGGCGCAGATGGTCAAACCAGGCAATCGCGTTGACCTCATGTTGCTCGTGCCTGACAAGTCTGATCCAGACGGTGGTATGGAAGTGATGATGGTGTTGCAAAACGTCAAGGTACTCGCCACGGGGCAGTCAGTAGTGCCCAAAGAGTACACCGACTCAGAGGGTAAAAAGCAAAAAACTCCTGGCGGCAAAGATCAAAACTACACCAATTTCACATTTGAAGTGACACCCCAAGAAGCTGCGACCATTGCGCTGGCTCAAAATTCTGGAAAAATTCGCGCTGTACTCAGAAACATAGAAGATCAAAAACCTGTTGCGCTCAAAGATGTCAACACCAGAACATTGCTGAAAGTCGAGCAAAAAAATGCCGAAAGAAGAAAAATACTCTCTCAGGCACGCATGCAGGACATCGCAGCTGAACAAGAAGTAACGGCCAAAACCTTAAAGGACACAACAGGTCCTCTTCTAGAATACAAGCCACCAATCGAATTCATCATTGGAGGCATGGGCAGCACTGGCAGCAACACCGGTGGGCCTTCACTGACCTCCAAAGAAGGTCCCGGTGCTGCGAAACCTGTAGAAGGCAACGCGCCCCCTTCATCTGGCCCTGACAAACCTGCTGTCCCAGGTGGACCTTCGCCAATGACCATGTTGCAAAACATCCTCACGACCGGTAGTCCCGTGCCACGGCCGCTTGAACCACCACCAAGACCAAACAGGTAAACAAGACTTTAATCTGACGTTGTGAAGCAATATCTGTACTTCTTTGTTATTTAAACAAACGTCCAGCCCTTGCTTATTGCATAAATCTGAATACTTGCCACAACCATCCTCAAAATACAAACTTCATCAAACTCATAATGTTACATAAACTTCAAATGAGATCTATTTTTGCAACACTCCCCGTGCTGCTGTCCATGTCGGCCATGCCAGCCTCTGGGCAAAGCAACGAAGGGGTGATCAACCTCGTTGTTGGCGAAGTGATGACGATGCCGACACCGGGTGACAACAAAATTGTCAGAGTGGGTGTAGGCAACGGTAAAATGTTCGAAGTTCGTATTCTTGAAGAAGAAAAAAAATTAGTTTTCATACCTCAAAATCCTGGCCGGTCCAACATGATTCTTTGGACGAATGACGGCAAATGGAAAGAATATACCGTCAGAATTCTGCCGTCAAACATTGATAATGACATTATCAGTATCAATGCCATGTTGAAAGGCATCAAAGGAGTCAGAGCGGAACGTGCTGGTGATTCAATACTGTTGCTAGGAACCACGCTCAAATCAAACATCCCGCGCATCAAATCCATTGCAGAATCTTTTCCTCTTGTCATCAACACCGTCAAAGACGAAGAGCTTGAAATGAAACGCATGGTCTACATGCGTGTGCAAATTGTTGAGATGAAAAAGAACCTGACAGAAAACCTAGGGGTGCAATGGGACCTCAGTGCTGCGGGTCCTTCGGTCGGTCTTGTGTCTCGTTCCTATGGAAGTTCTGCTTTTAGGCCAGGCAACATTCCCTCAGGTCTTCCTTCGGGAATTACTGCTGCAGGTCTTGGAAGTGGTTTGAACCCGGTATTGGCGTTGACATCGATCGTCAATTCGACAGTGAACCTTGCAGTGAACAGCGGAGAGGCTTACGTGTTGGCGACGCCTGAACTCAGTACCCGAAGCGGTGGCAAGGCAGAATTCTTAGCCGGAGGTCAAATCCCGATGACGACACCGGGCGCTAACGGGGGCCCTGCGACCGTCACCTACAAAGACTATGGCATCAAACTGACCATAGAGCCAAGCGCGGACGAGTTCAACAACGTATCTACCGTCTTGAATACTGAGATCAGCAGCGTAGATAATGCCAATTCGGTGAACGGAAACCCAGGCTTTTTGACGCGTAAAACAAGTTCTGAATTCAATGTGCAAGCTGGAAAAACGATTGTGATTTCGGGTTTGGTCAATTCTGAATTGTCTACGGCCTCCTCCAAAGTGCCTGGATTGAGTGAAATCCCAGTGCTCGGCGCATTGTTCAAGTCCAATAATTTCCGTGCTGGGCGCACTGACCTGGTCATCCTTGTGACACCCATGGTCATCGACCCTTCAGAGAACGCGATCAAAAAAGTGGCTGATATTCATGAGCAGGTTACAAAATCTTCAAAAGAAACGGGATTGATTCTGAAATAAGTTCTGGCAAGAGTTCAACAGAATGCCTTTCATTGTGCCCAAATTCCTGAAAAGTGCCGGACATTGGAGTGCACTTTTGGTCCTCATGCACTCACCCGAGGGGCATGCTCAACCATTAGAAAAAAATTGTAAACTCGCACTCATCGACAAGATAACCGCTTCGGATTTTGCACCTTCTTTTACCCATAACGGGCAGACTCAAAACATCAAAAAATTTGAAAGTCTTGAGGACAAGCAAAGTATTAAAAATGCCTATGTTGAAAAATGGCGACATACTGAGCAAGAGCCTTTCAATGCCATGGTTGACGAAAACGGCCGTTGGTTGATTGTTTCAAAGGTCATCGGATCGTGTTTTCATACCCTCCAACTTGACAAGTCGACATACAAAACGAGTGGCTATATATCAACACTCAGACTTGAAACGAATAAAAATGCTGCCGTCGTAGATTTGGGAAAGAATATACCTAAAATGTTTGGAAGTAATGTTCTTACGGATATTTCCCATTCGGACTCGTTAAAGAAAGGCCGTACCACGGTCATTGAAAACAAGTTTTCTCCTGATGCCAATGCAGAGTTTTATATCAGAACAGTTGGTGGTGACGGATGGGTCACCACAACCGATCATCGGGTTCCTGGGAAAAGAAACAATCAAGATTCAAGAGCATTGACTTTTAACAAAAATCTCGAAACACAAATTATTGTCATCACCAAAGCACCACAGGGCAGTCATGTGGTTATCCAATGGATGGAAAAACCATAGTGTATGGACAATAACAACACAAACCGACAAGTTTGTCACCCTGCCTTTGTATTGAAAAAGATACAAAAACAACGTGGGCAATCGATGGTCGAATATTCTATAGTCACCATTTTTTGTGTCATGGTTTTGGTTTTTAAAGGCTCTGATGATAAAATGGTCATTGTAGAATTGGCAAATGCCTTGAAAAATTTTTACAACGCTTTCGCATTTGCACTTTCATATTCTTCCACCATAATGCCATTGTAGTGAACAGCTGACAAGCCTATCAATGTCATGTGCTTTGCCTCAAAACGGCACTCAGCCCCCCGTTAAGCAGCCGTTGTAAAAATATAACCTTTATGCGTTATTTAAAACGGGTCGTGGCTTTAATGGCTCCTACCTTTGCATTACTAACTGGATGCGCCGACAGCAACCCACTGCCCCAAACACTGACGCTCGTCGAGTGCAGGATCCCCAAACTGCCTACAGCAGCACAATGCGGAACCATTGACGTTCCAGAAAACCGAGACAAGCCAGAAAGTCGCAAGATCACCATTGCTTTTGCAGTGCTGCGAGCCAGTACCTTAAAACCACTTCCAGACCCGTTGTTCATCCTGGCTGGGGGCCCAGGCCAAGCTGCCAGTTACCTCGGCCCGTTTGCAGCGAAACTCACCGACCTGCGCAAATCCCGTGACATCGTGTTGGTTGATCAGCGCGGAACAGGGCGATCTTCCCCTCTGACGTGCGGTGCTTTTGCTTTCAGCTCGGCAGCCATCAACAAACTGGATGGGAATCAGTCTCACAAAGCCGCGGACTGCGTCACAGAACTTTTGGCTCAAGGCGTCGATGCAGCGCAATACACCACTTCAGAGTGGGTCAAAGACCTCAATGCGGTCCGATTGGGGCTGGGCTACAAAAAAATTAATTTATGGGGAGGGTCTTACGGCACTCGGGTTGCGATCGAATACGCCCGGCAATATCCAGACCATGTTCGCAGCGCCATACTGGACGGTGTCGTACCGCCTTCCATGCAAATCGGTTTTGACGTCTGGCAAACACGTGATATGGCCTTGTCAAACATCATCGACAAGTGCAAAACCACCCGAGCATGCCAAGCAAGGCACCCCGATCTGGGCGCATCACTGAACACGATCAAAGCCAATCTTGGCGTCAACGGGAAAGAGGTTGTTCTCAATGACCCAAGGACAGGTCAATCGCAAAAGCATCATCTCAACTTCGACCACTTGATCAGCGCACTTCAGCAACTGACTTATTCGCCTGAGCAGTCCGCGTTGATACCAGAGATCATCGTCCGCGCTGCGGATGGCGACTATGGACCCCTTTATGCCAGTGCGCACCAAGTCACCGCAGACCTCGCCAAGCAAATGAACCTTGCGCTTTACTATGCGGTCACTTGCTCTGATGATGTGCTTCGAATGGCACCAAGCAACACCGCCGGCCCGACAACGCGCATCGGGTCAAAAGCCCTGGCACAACGCACTCTCGCAATCTGTGAAGCCTGGCCCAAGGGCAAGATTCAAATCAAC
Organism: Limnohabitans sp.; assembly: GCA_044349375.1. Taxonomy (GTDB): domain Bacteria; phylum Pseudomonadota; class Gammaproteobacteria; order Burkholderiales; family Burkholderiaceae_C; genus Limnohabitans_A. Next base: position 1,798 of record JBIKRC010000396.1, on the reverse strand, counting down.
GCAGCGCAACCCTTGAGCAGTCCATTGCCGACGCTGATTTTGTCGGGTGGCCTGGATCCAGCCACCCCTCCTTCAAACGGCGCTGAGGTGGCCAGATCGCTGCCTTCCAGCCGACACATCGTTGCGCGTGGATACGGCCACATTGTCTCTTCACACGCCTGCGGTCCGAGGCTTATCGCGGCATTTGTGGACCAACCTGATTTCTCGACACTGCCAAGCGCATGCGTGGACCATTTTGAAAAGAGCATCGAATCGGCGCTCTGGGCTGACAACCTCGGGCAGCAGTGATGATCGTTGTCAAACACATCGTGAAGACCTTTGGCCGGCAGCGCGAAGTCAAGGCCATCAATGACGTCAGCTTCACAGCCGCCGACGGTGAGATAACCGGATTGCTGGGCCCCAACGGTGCAGGCAAGACAACACTCTTGCGGATTATCGCCACGCTCATGGCGCCCGATGGTGGTAGCGTGACCGTCGATGGCCGAGATGTTTTGGTCGATCACTTCGCAATCAGGCGCAGCATGGGCGTTCTTTCCGATGCGCGCGGGATTTACCCACGTCTCACAGCCCGCGAAAACATCCGTTACTTTGGGGCATTGCAGGGCTTGTCTGGTGATGAACTGGAGGGTCGAATTGAAGAGTTACTCCGTGCTTTGTCCATTGTCGACATTGCGGACCGCAGAGCACATGGCTTCTCGCAGGGGGAGCGCATGAAAGTAGCCATTGCACGCGCACTGGTGCACGACCCTCGGACCATCTTGCTCGATGAGCCCACCAACGGACTCGACATCCAAAGCACCCGGTCGCTGCGTGATCTCCTTCGGGACCTGTGCGGAGATGGCAAGTGCCTGGTATTGAGCTCACACGTTATGCAAGAGGTGTCTGCGCTGTGCCACCGCATCGTGATCCTCGGCAACGGGCGAGTCGTCGCAGCAGGCACTGCCGGCGAATTGCTCGAACAATCAGGCGAGTCGACTCTGGAAAATGCATTCATGCACCTGCTTGAATCTCGCACAGAAGTGTCACCATAAATGTCTATCTCCAATCGCTCAGATTCGGCACGCTCTCGCATGGGTGTCATCGCGCTCAAAGAGATCGTCGACCTCTTGCGCGACCGCCGAACCATGATTGTGACGGTCATCACCGCCATGGCCGCTGGGCCAGTGCTCATGCTCCTGGTGATCAATCTCATCGCAGGCCAGGCCAACAAGGCCCGTGATTTGCGTTTACCGGTCGTCGGTGCAACACTCGCTCCAGCACTGGTTGCATTCCTCCAACGTCAACAAGTGACCATCCTTGAGCCACCCGCAGATTTTGAAAATAAGATCAAAAGCGGTGATCTGGACGTCGTCTTGGAAATCGATGCTGCTTTTGCAGCGAGCGTGGCCAAAGGCGAGCCGGGCGTTATTCACCTTATCTATGATCGTTCGCGTGATCGGGCGTTGCCCTCTCTGTACGAGCTAGAAAAACTTCTGCGCGCCTACAACCGCGAATGGGGCAGCGGACGATTACTCCTGAGGGGAATTGGCGAAACCGTGGCCAACCCCGTCGCCATTGAAGTGCGTGACCTCTCGACGCCACAAAGCTCGGGCGCACTGGTTCTCTTTTTGATTGCCTATTACGGTTTGTTTGCGGCCGTTATGGGCGGCATGGCCGCAGCCGTTGACACCATTGCGGGTGAGCGTGAACGCAGCTCTTTAGAGCCCTTGCTGACTACTTCGGTCAGGCCACTGGAACTCGCAGCAGGAAAATTGGCGTCAGTGGTCGTGCTCAACGCTTGCACAGTCATACTGACGCT
>JBIKRC010000324.1:0-3074 GCA_044349375.1 Limnohabitans sp. | reverse complement strand
GCGCAACACAATGCCCGTGCCCTGGAAATGCCGGGCCATGGGCAAAATTTCGTGTTCGTTGGTGCCGCGCTTGACGACCATGTTGACCTTGATCGGCCCCAGGCCCGCAGCCCGGGCCGCTTCGATGCCGGCCAGCACATCGGCCACAGGAAAGTCCACATCGTTCATGCTTCTGAACACCGCATCGTCCAGGCCGTCCAGGCTCACCGTCACGCGTTGCAGCCCGGCGTCTTTCAGGCTTTGGGCCTTGCGCGCCAGCAGCGAACCGTTGGTGGTCAGCGTCAAATCCAGCGGCTGGCCGTCGGGGGTGCGCAGCGCGGCCAGTTGCTCAATCAGGATTTCGATGTTCTTGCGCAGCAGGGGCTCACCCCCTGTCAGGCGAATCTTGCGCACGCCTCGGCCCACGAACACGTTGGCGATGCGGGTGATTTCTTCAAAACTCAGCAAGTGGCTCTGAGGCAGGTAAGCGTAGTCCTTATCAAAGACTTCTTTGGGCATGCAGTAACTGCAGCGGAAGTTGCAGCGGTCGGTCACGCTGATGCGCAAGTCGGTCAGCGGGCGGAGAAGGCCATCCAGCGGCAAAGCGCTCAGGTCATCCCCCGCCAACACCGGGGGCAAAGGCAAACTGGGATGGCGCTGGTCAACCAGCGGAATGACGCGTTCAGACATGGGGGTTGATTGTGCCCGAGCTGCCACGCCTTGCAGACAGCATGGTCAAGAATGAAATGGCCCGCATGCGGGCACGTCAACCGTGCTGAATGGCCACGGTTTTGAGGGTGGTGAAGCCCAGCAGCGCTTCAAAGCCTTTTTCACGGCCATAGCCTGAGGACTTGACCCCGCCAAAGGGCAGTTCCACACCGCCGCCTGCGCCGTAGTTGTTGATGAACACCTGGCCGCTGCGCACGCGCTTGGCCATGCGGAATTGACGGCCACCATCGCGAGTCCAGATACCGGCGACCAAGCCGAACTCGGTGGCGTTGGCCAGTTCTACGGCGTGGTCTTCGTCGGTGAAGGAGATGGCCGACAGCACCGGGCCAAACACTTCTTCTTGCGCCAAGCGGTGCATCACCGGCACGTCGCGCAGCAAGGTGGGGGCTTGGTAAAAGCCACCCGCAGGCACACCCGCTGCGATTTGCCCTTGGGCCACAGTGGCGATGCCGTCCGCCTTGGCTTGGTCCAAGAAACCCGTCACTCGCTCTAATTGGCTGGCGCGGATCAAAGGCCCTAGGTCCAGGTTCATGGCGGCTGAGCCCACCTGCAGGCGGCTGAAGGCCTCGCTCAGGCGCTTCAAAAGCGGCTCGTAAATGCCTTGCTGAATCAAGACGCGTGAGCCTGCGCTGCAGGTCTGGCCGGAGTTTTGCACGATGGCGTTGACCACCACCGGAATGGCTGCGTCCAGGTCGGCGTCGTCAAAAATGATTTGTGGGCTTTTGCCGCCCAGCTCCAGCGTCACCGGGCAGTGGCGCTCGGCGGCCACTTGCTGGATGAGCGTGCCCACGCGGGGGCTGCCGGTGAAGCTGATGTGGTCAATGCCCGGGTGGCGGGCCAGCGCGTCGCCCACCTCGTGGCCGTAACCGGTGACGATGTTGATGGCACCGGGCGGAAAGCCCACCTCGGCGGCCAGCTGCGCCACCCGAATCAGGCTCAGACAAGCGTCTTCGGCCGGCTTGACCACGCAGGCATTGCCTGCCGCCAAAGCGCCGCCCACGCTGCGCCCAAAAATCTGCATTGGGTAGTTCCAGGGGATCACATGGCCCGTCACGCCATGTGGCTCGCGCCAGGTCAGCACGCTGTAGCCGTTTTGGTAGGGCAGGGTCTCGCCGTGCAGCTTGTCGCACGAGCCTGCATAAAACTCAAAGTAACGTGCCAATGCCACGGAGTCGGCGGCCGCCTGTTTGGTGGGTTTGCCGCAATCGCGCTGCTCCAGCGCGGCCAGCTCGGCGGCATGCTCGATCACTTTTTGCGACAGCTTCATGAGCAAGCGACCACGCTCCATGGCGCTCAGCTTGCCCCAGGGGCCGTTGAAGGCGGCTCGCGCCGCCACAACAGCGGCATCGATGTCGGCCGCTTGGCTGCGCGGGATCTGATCGAACACCTGCCCGTCAGACGGGTCGAGCACGTCGATGGTTTGGCCTGCCAGGGCGGGGACGGATTGGTTGGCGATGAAATTCATTTGCATGGGGCTATTGTGAACCCGGGCAGGATTTTGAAAATCACCCACGGGACATCGACCTTTGCGGCTCAGCCGAGCACAAAAAAGGCCCGCCAAAGCGGGCCTTTCAAACCTTGCAAAGAAGATCAGGTGCCGTGAAACTGCATGACCAGAGGCACGATCAAAAGCGCCACGATGTTGATGATCTTGATCAGCGGGTTGATGGCCGGGCCCGCGGTGTCCTTGTAAGGGTCGCCCACCGTATCACCGGTCACAGCTGCCTTGTGGGCGTCTGAGCCCTTGCCGCCGTGGTGGCCGTCTTCGATGTATTTCTTGGCGTTGTCCCAAGCACCACCCCCGGTGCACATGGAAATCGCCACAAACAGGCCAGTGATGATGGTGCCCATCAGCAGACCACCCAGCGCCTTGGGGCCCAGGATCAGGCCCACCAACACCGGCACCACCACGGGCAACAGGCTTGGAATGACCATTTCCTTGATGGCGGCCGTGGTCAGCATGTCAACGGCTTTGCCGTATTCGGGCTTGGCCGTGCCTTCCATGATGCCGGGGATCTCTTTGAACTGGCGACGCACCTCGACCACCACGCTGCCTGCTGCGCGCCCCACAGCTTCCATGGCCATGGCCCCGAACAGGTAGGGGATCAGGCCGCCGATGAACAGGCCAATGATCACCAGTGGGTCGGACAAGTCAAAGCTGATGGCCTTGCCGTAGGCCTCGAGTTTGTGCGTGTAGTCGGCAAACAGCACCAGCGAGGCCAGGCCTGCCGAGCCAATGGCGTAACCCTTGGTCACGGCCTTGGTGGTGTTGCCCACGGCATCCAGCGGGTCGGTGACGTCGCGCACGCTGCTGGGCATTTCGGCCATTTCGGCAATGCCGCCCGCGTTGTCGGTGATGGGGCCAT
>JBIKRC010000323.1:0-3076 GCA_044349375.1 Limnohabitans sp. | reverse complement strand
AAAAGCATACGTGAAGAAAATCATGGCCATGCTGCCCGCCAACAAGCGGCTGAACAAGGTGGGTGCCTGCATGGCTATGACCAGGGCCCGGTAAATCAGAAAGAACAAACTGGCCAGCAAAAGCAAACCCCCGAGCAGGCCAAACTCTTCACCCAAGGCCGCAAAAATAAAGTCGGTGGTGCGCTCAGGAATAAATTCAAGGTGGGTTTGTGTGCCCTGCATGAAGCCCTTGCCCCAAAAGCCGCCCGAGCCGATGGCAATCATGCCTTGGATGATGTGAAAACCCTTGCCCAGCGGGTCACGGCCCGGGTCCAGCAAGGTGCACACCCTTTGGCGCTGGTACTCGCGCAGCACATGCCAATCCACATCAGGCTGGCACAAACTAGGCTCCATGATCACCAACACCACAATACCCACCAAGCCCAAACCAACCGGCGGCAAAATCCACCGCCACTTGATCCCAGCAAAAAAAATCACAGCCAAGCCCGCCGCCAGCACCAGCAAAGAGGTGCCCAGGTCGGGCTGTTTCATGATCAGGGCCACAGGAATGCCCAAAATCAGCAAGGCCACCGCGAAGTCAAAGGGCCGCAACTGCCCCTCGCGTTTTTGAAACCAAGCCGCCAGCATCAGGGGCAAAGCAATTTTCAAGATCTCACTGGGCTGAATCACCACCCCCAGATTGAGCCAGCGCGTGGATCCTTTTTTGGTGATGCCAAAAAGGGCCACCGCCACCAGCAAAATCACGCCCACGGTGTACACCGGAACGGCCCAAGCCATCAATTTTGAAGGCGGAATCTGCGCCACCCCAAACATGATGACGCCCGCAATCAGCATGTTGCGGCCATGGTCAACAAAGCGGGTGCCATGGTCATAACCGGAGGAATACATGACCAACATGCCCAGACAGGCCAGAAAAAAAACAGCCAAGGCCAAAGGTCCGTCAAAACCTTCGATCAAGCGCATCAAGCGCTGCAACGCGGTGGGGTTTTGAAACACAGAGGCCGATGTCAACGGGGCCTGGCGAGGGGTCTTGTTCATGTCAAATCAGGCGAATTCGCCCTTGGGGTCGCGCCCCATCAGGGCCTGCACAGCCTCACGGGCGCTCAGACGCCCGTCCAGCAAAGCCACCACCGCGTCGGTGATCGGCATGTCCACCCCCAAGGCGCGGGCACGTTGCAAGACGGTGCGGGCGCTGTAAACCCCCTCGGCCACATGACCCAGTGAGGTCACCGCCTGATCCAGTGTCTGGCCTTGGGCCAGCAGCAAACCCACTTTGCGGTTGCGGCTCAGATCCCCCGTGGCTGTCAACACCAGGTCGCCCAAGCCCGACAAACCCATGAAGGTGTCGCTCTGGGCCCCCAATGCCTGACCCAGGCGTGTCATCTCGGCCAAGCCCCGGGTGATCAGGGCAGCCCGCGCATTCAGGCCCAAACCCAGGCCATCGCACAAGCCCGTGGCGATGGCCAGCACGTTCTTCACGGCCCCACCCACCTCGACCCCCACGATGTCGCTGTTGGCATACACACGCAAGGCCGGGCCATGGAAGGCCTGCACCAAGGCATCGCGCACACTGGCGTGGGCACTGGCAGCCACCAAAGCCGTGGGTTGCTGGCGCGCCACCTCTAAGGCAAAACTGGGGCCGCTCAACGCACCCGCCAGCAGGTGCGGGGCCACTTGGGCCTGCACCTCATGGGGCATCCACCCGGTGCCCGACTCGAACCCCTTGCAAAGCCAGGCCACAGGCGCGCTCACCTCCGACATGGCCGTCAGCGCATCGCGCAAACCCGCCATGGGCGTGGCAATGACCCACAGATCGCAGTCCCTTGAGGACGTCAGCAAAGACGCCAAGGGGGCCGATGAAATCTGAAGGGAGCCGGGCAAGTCGATGCCCGGCAGGTAACGGGCGTTTTGCCTTTGCGTGTGCAAAGCCTCGGCCTGGGCGGCATCGCGGGCGTGCAAAGTGACAGCATGTCCACCCGTGTGACGGGCCGCCGCCAAAGCCATGGCGGTGCCCCAAGCGCCGGCACCAAGGAGGGTGATGTGCATGGTCCGGCTGAACCTCGGGTTCTGCTTACTGCGTGATCGCAGCGGCCTGCTCGGCTTGCTGGACTTGTTGCTGCTCGTACATGGCCTGGAAGTTGATTTCGGCCAAGTGCACCGGCGGAAAGCCCGCACGTGTGATCAGGTCGGCCACGTTGCCGCGCAGGTAGGGGTACACGATTTGCGGGCAAGCGATGCCCATGACGGGTCCCATCTGGTCATCGGGCAGGTTGCGGATTTCAAAAATGCCGCCCTGCTTGCACTCGACCAAAAACACGGTCTTGTCGCCGATTTTGGTGTGCACGGTGGCGGTCACGCAGACTTCAAACACGCCTTCGGCCACGGGTGTAGCCTCCACGCCCAACTGGATGTCCACGTTGGGCTGCTGCTGGTCCAGCAAGATGCCAGGCGAATTGGGTTGCTCCAGCGAAGCCTCTTTCAGGTAAACACGCTGAATCTGGAACACGGGGGTTTGGGCTTCGGTGGCGGGGGTGACAGCGGTATCGGTCATGGGAAACTCTTGTGAAATGAAAGTGCCGGAAAAACCGGACAGATGGAGGAAGGGGACAGCCGCATTATCGACCATCCCAGCCGCCCCAGCAGGCATGTTCAGGGCCATGAAAACCCTGAACCACCCGCGGTGCAGTTCAGGCCGACTGCAGCAAAGGCACCAGGCCGCCTTTGGCGTCAAGGGCCATCAGGTCGTCGCAACCGCCCACATGGGTCTCGCCCACGTAAATCTGCGGCACGGTGCGGCGACCCGTGATTTGCATCATGTGGTCGCGCTGGGCCGGATCGGTGTCGATGCGGATTTCTTCAATTTGCTCGACCCCTTTGGACTTGAGCAGCTGCTTGGCCCGTACGCAATAAGGGCAAACAGCGGTGGTGTACATCTTGACGGCTTGCATGAGAATTCCTTGGTGGCGAGTGTGAAATCAGGCTTTTTCGGTCGGCATGCTGGCCGCAGTCCAGGCGCGCAAACCGCCCGAGAGCGACTGCGCGTTGTCATAGCCCAGCTTGCGTGCAGCGGCAGCGG
>JBIKRC010000035.1:0-11685 GCA_044349375.1 Limnohabitans sp. | reverse complement strand
GCCATCACACCCGAGCCGGTGTAGGGAATGCCCATCAATTCCAATGCGCCTTGCACCGTGCCGTCTTCGCCAAAGCGGCCGTGCAAAGCGATGAAGCAGCGCTGGAAGCCCTCTTTTTTGAGTTCGCTCAGCTCGCGCTCGGCTGGGTCAAAGGCATGCGCGTCTGCGCCTGCAGACAGCAACGCCTGGAGCACGCCCTGGCCCGACATGAGGGAGACTTCGCGCTCGGCCGAGCGTCCGCCCATCAGCACGGCCACTTTGCCCATGTTTTTCAGCTTGGCGTTCTGTGTCATGCGATCACCTCTTGGGCCGCATCTTTGACGTGGCCGCCCAAGGCTACGACCTGCGCCGGGGTTGCACCAATGGAGCCTGCCCCCATGCAAATGAGCACATCGCCGTCGCGGGCGTTGTTCATCACGGCCTGGGACATGTCGGCAATCTGGTCGACAAACACCGGTTCGACCTTGCCCGCGACGCGCAGCGCCCGGGCCAGCGAACGGCCGTCGGCGGCCACGATGGGCGCTTCGCCTGCGGCATACACCTCAGACAGCAGCACGCTGTCGCAGCCTTGGCCAATGACCTTGACGAAATCTTCAAAACAGTCTCGCGTGCGGCTGTAGCGGTGCGGCTGAAAAGCCAGCACCAAACGGCGGCCCGGGAAAGCACCGCGTGCTGCGGCCAATGTGGCGGCCATCTCGACCGGGTGGTGCCCGTAATCGTCGATGACGGTGAAGCGCCCTTGCCCGTCGGCCGTGGCCACATCGCCATAACGCTGGAAACGCCGACCCACGCCCTTGAACTGCGCCAATGCGCGCTGCACCGCACCATCGTCGACACCCAACTCAACGGCCACGGAAATGGCAGCCAGGGCATTGAGCACGTTGTGCACGCCGGGCAAATTCAGCACGATGGGCAGGTCGGGCAAGGTCACGCCGTTGCGCCTTTGCACCGTGAAGTGCATCTGACCGTTTTGGGCCTGCACATTCACCGCACGCAATTGGGCCCCTTCGTTCAGGCCATAAGTCGTCACGGGGCGAGCGATGCTGTCCACGATGGACTGCACGCCAGGATCGTCCGAGCACACAATGGCCGTGCCGTAAAAAGGCATGCGGTGCAAGAACTCGACAAAGGCCGCCTTGAGCTTGGCCAGGTCGTGGCCATAGGTTTCCATGTGGTCGGCGTCGATGTTGGTCACCACCGCCATCACGGGCAAGAGGTTCAAAAACGAAGCATCAGACTCATCGGCCTCGACCACGATGTAGTCGCCCGTGCCCAGCTTGGCATTGGCGCCGGCGCTGTTCAAGCGACCACCAATCACGAAGGTCGGGTCCAGCCCGGCCTCGGCCAACACACTGGCCACCAGGCTGGTGGTGGTGGTTTTGCCGTGCGTGCCCGCAATGGCCACGCCCTGCTTCATGCGCATGAGCTCGGCCAGCATGACCGCCCGCGGCACGATGGGAATGTGGCGCGCCCGAGCGGCCAGCACCTCGGGGTTGTCGGCTTTCACCGCGGTCGATGTGACCACGGCATCGGCGTCTTTGACGTTTTCAGCGCTGTGGCCTACATGCGTGTGGATGCCCAAACCTGCCAGCCGCTGCAGCGTGGCGCTGTCGGACAAGTCGGAGCCGGAAATCTGGTAACCCAGATTGAGCAAGACTTCGGCAATGCCGCTCATGCCCGAGCCGCCCACCCCGATGAAATGAATTTTTCGGATGGCGTGTTTCATGTCGCCAACTCCTCACAAGCCATCACAACCTCCCTGGTTGCATTTGTTTTCTTCTGTGCGTGGGCTTTTTGCGCCACGTCCAGCAATGTGTCTCGGCTCAAGGCCGTCAGGCGCTCGGCCAGGCTCTGCGCCGTCAATTCAGCTTGGGGCACCAACCAGCCGCCGCCGGACGCCACCAAAAACTGCGCATTGGTGGTTTGGTGGTCATCCACTGCAAACGGGAAGGGCACGAACAAGGCCGCCACGCCCACCGCCGACAACTCGGTCACGGTGCTGGCGCCTGCACGGCAGATCACCAGATCGGCCTGTGCAAAGGCGATGGCCGTGTCGTCGATGAACGGGGTCAATTCGGCCTGTACGCCTGCGGCTGCGTAGTTGGCCCGCAGCGCGTCGATTTGTTTGGCCCCGCTTTGGTGGATGACTTGCGGGCGTGTGGCCTCTGGCATCAAGGCCAAAGCTTGGGGCACGATGTCGTTCAAGGCCTTGGCTCCCAGGCTGCCGCCCACCACCAACACACGCAAGGGACCACTGCGTCCCATGAAGCGTTCAGCGGGTGCCGCCTGCTCGGTGAAGGCGCGGCGCAGGGGATTGCCCACCCACTGCCCGGTTTTGAAGACCCCGGGGAAAGCGGTGAACACGCGGTCGGCCAGTTGCACCAGCACCTTGTTGGCCAGGCCCGCCACCGAGTTTTGCTCGTGCAACACCAAAGGCTTGCTCCACAGGCTGGCCATCATGCCGCCCGGGAAGGAGATGTAGCCGCCCAGGCCCAGCACCACATCGGGCTTGACGCGGCGCACCACTTGCAGACTTTGCCAAAAAGCACGCAGCAAGCGCAGTGGCAACAAGGCCAGGGTCTGAATGCCCTTGCCGCGCACACCGCCAAAATCCACTGCCTCGAAGGCGAAACCACGCGGCGGCACCAACTGGCTTTCCATGCTGTCTGGCGCGCCCAACCAATGCACGCGCCAACCGGCTTCGCGCAAGGCTTCGGCCACGGCCAAGCCCGGAAAAATGTGCCCGCCTGTGCCGCCCGCCATCACCAAAGCGGTTTTGCGCGTGTCCGTCATGGCCGACCTCCGCGCATCATTTGTTTGTTTTCTGAGTCGATGCGCAGCACGATGGCAATCGCGATCAGGTTCATCATGATGGCCGAGCCGCCGTAACTCATCAGAGGTAAGGTCAGGCCCTTGGTCGGCAAGGCCCCCAGGTTCACGCCCATGTTGATGAAGGCCTGAAAGCCGATCCAAATGCCCACGCCTTGGGCGACCAAACCAGAAAACACTTTTTCCAGGGCAATGGCCTGACGCCCAATCACCATGATGCGGCGGCTAAGCCACAGGAACAGGCCAATGACCAGTGTCAAGCCCACCAGGCCAAATTCTTCACCGATCACGGCCAGCAAAAAGTCGGTGTGCGCCTCGGGCAACCAGTGCAGTTTTTCGACGCTGCCGCCCAAGCCCACGCCCCACACCTCACCCCGACCAATGGCGATCAACGAGTGCGTCAGCTGGTAGCCCTTGCCCAGAGCATGCTGGGCGCTGAAAGGGTCGAGGTAGGCAAAAATCCGCTCCCTGCGCCAGGGCGACTCGGCGATCATGACCACGAAGGCCAGCACCAAAATACCCAAAATCAAGAAGAACATGCGGGCATTGACACCCCCCAAAAACAAAATACCCATGGCGATGGTGGCGATCACCATGAACGCACCCATGTCCGGCTCGGCCAGCAAGAACACCCCCGCCAATCCAATGGCCGCGCCCATGGGCAACACCGCCTTGAAGAATTTCTCCTTCACATCCATCTTTCGAACCATGTAATCGGCGGCATAGATGATGGTCGCCAACTTGGCCAACTCGGAAGGCTGAAAATTGAGCACCCCAAACGAAATCCAGCGGCGTGCACCGTTCACGCCCTTGCCGATGAAGGGAATCAGCACCACCGCCAGCAACACCAGTGAGAACACGAACAAAGGCCGAGCCGCTTTTTCCCAGGTCTCCATGCGCACCTGAAAAACCAGCAAGGCCATGATGCAGCCCACCACCATGGAAATCACATGGCGAAAAAGGAAATGGGTATGGCTATAGCGAGAAAAACGCGGGTTGTCCGGCATGGCAATCGAGGCCGAATACACCATGACCATGCCCCACAGCAGCAAAGCCACCGCCACCCAGACCAAGGCCTGGTCCACGCTTTGTATGCGGGCTGGATGACCATTGGCGCGACCGCCCACGCCGTAGTCACCCAAATTGACAGGCAAACCTTGCGAAACCGACCACGTGCCCCCGAGCAACCCGCCTGTGACGCGCTGGAGCAGGCCAGCAGCCGACTGTTGCAGGCGTTGCGGGAATGTCCTGGCTTCACTCACAGCCCGCCCTCCATGGCCACACCCGCCGCTTCGGCCAAGCTGGCCACGGCCTGGACAAACACTTGGGCGCGGTGGCCGTAGTTGTCAAACATGTCAAAGCTCGCGCATGCGGGCGACATCAAGACCGCATCGCCGCTGCGGGCCATGGCCGCAGCTTGTTCGACCGCGTCATGCATGTCGGTGGCGTCGTGCATGGCCACATCCGTGCCTTGCAGAGCTTCGCGGATGATGGGGGCGTCGCGGCCGATCAAGACCACACCACGGGCAAAGCGCTTGACGGGTTCGGCCAAGGGTGTGAAGTCTTGGCCCTTGCCTTCGCCGCCCAAAATGATCACCACACGGCGCTCTGCACCCAAGCCTTGCAAGGCGGCCACGGTGGCGCCCACATTGGTGCCCTTGCTGTCGTCAAAAAATTCCACTTCATGCACGATGGCCACCGGCTCGACACGGTGCGGCTCGCCCCGGTATTCGCGCAGGCCATAGAGCATGGGGCCCAGAGCGCAACCAGCGCTGCTGGCCAGGGCAAGCGCAGAGAGCGCATTGACCGCGTTGTGCCGACCCCGGATGCGCAAAGCATCGGCCGGCATCAGGCGCTGAATGTGCAGCTCTTCTTCAGCGTCCTTGCGGCGGCGGCGTGTTTCGTCGGCCTCCAAGGCGCGCACCAACCAGGTCATGCCGTGCGTCACTTCAATGCCAAAATCCCCTGGGCGTTGGGGCATGTCACCCCCAAACTGCACGCATGTTCGCTCGACAGGTTTTTGCAATTTCACACGCACAGGCTCGGGCCGCATGGCCATGACCTTCGGGTCTTCGCGGTTGAGCACCATCAGGGCTTGAGCACCAAAAATGCGGGCTTTGGCGGCAGCATAGGCGGCCATGCTGCCGTGCCAGTCCAAGTGGTCTTGCGAAATGTTGAGCACCGTCGCGGCGGTCGGCTCAAAACCCTCGCTGCTGTCGAGTTGAAAGCTCGACAGCTCCAACACCCACACCTGTGGCAACGCCTGGGCCATGGGGTCCTGCGCGGCGGGTGGAACGGGCAGAGGCAGTTCAGCCTCGGTCTCGTCGTCCTCGTTGGCCTCCGTGGCATCTGGGTGAGCCACCTCGTTCAAGGGCTCATCTTGCGACGACGTTGAAATGAGGGCATCCTGAGCTGCTGCCACCGATGGCTGTTCGATGGCACCATCGGCGTTTTCCATTTCCGCTGCAGCGCGCTCGGCCGCTTCTTGCTCGACCTTTCCCTGCGCTTGCACCATGGCTTCGCTCAAGGTGTCGAGCAAGGTGGGGCCAATGTTGCCCGCCACTTTCACGGTTTTGCCTGCACGCGCCACCAGCTGCCCAGTCAGAGATGTCACCGTGGTCTTGCCATTGGTGCCGGTGATCGCCAGCACCTGAGGTGCATAACCGAATCGTGTTTTCAGATCCTGCAAACCCGCCGCAAACAGGCTCAGTTCGCCGCCTTGCCACAGGCCCATGACCCGGGCTGCATCCACAACCGGGGCCACCACTTCGGGGGCCAGGCCGGGGCTGCGGAACACCGCACGAACTGTTGTGCCATCGACCAGACTGGCCTCAAAGAGACCCGGTACAAAGCGAACGGCAGGCCACTCGGCCTTCAAAGCGGCCAACTGGGGCGGCGTGTCGCGGGTGTCGGCCACAGTCACGTCGGCACCGGCCTGCGCGCACCAACGGGCCATCGCCAAGCCCGAAGCACCCAAACCGAGAATCAGAACGTGTTGACCTTGCAGCTGCATGGCTTACCTCAGCTTCAAGGTCGACAAGCCGACCAGACACAGCAGCATGGTGATGATCCAGAAACGCACAACGACTTGCGTTTCTTTCCAGCCGCTTTTCTCAAAATGGTGGTGCAACGGCGCCATCTTCAGGATGCGCCGGCCCACGCCGTATTTTTTCTTGGTGTACTTGAAGTAGGTCACCTGCGCCATCACCGACAGGGCTTCGACCACAAAGATGCCGCCCATGATGGCCAGCACGATTTCGGCCCGAACGATGACCGCGATCGTGCCCAGCGCTGCGCCCAGCGCCAGCGCGCCCACATCGCCCATGAACACTTGTGCCGGGTGCGTGTTGAACCACAAGAAGGCCAGGCCCGCGCCAGCCATGGCGGCGCAAAAGATCAGCAACTCGCCCGAACCCGGGATGTACGGGAAAAACAGGTATTTGGAATACACCGCGCTGCCGGTCACGTAGGCAAACACGCCCAACGCCGAGCCCACCATGACCACCGGCATGATAGCCAGTCCGTCCAGGCCATCGGTCAGGTTGACCGCGTTGCTGGAACCCACAATGACCAGATAGGTCAGGACCACAAAGCCCAGCACACCCAGAGGGTAGTTGACCTCTTTGAAGAAGGGCACCTGCAAGCCCGCCTTAGGCGGCAAGTTCACATCAAAACCAGACATGACCCATTGGCTAAACAGGTCCAGCACCCGCGCATTGGAGCTTTCGGAAATGCTGAACACCAAATACAGCGCAGCCAGCAACCCAACGACCGATTGCCAGAAATACTTTTCGCGCGAACGCATGCCCTCGGGGTCTTTGTTGACCACTTTGCGCCAGTCGTCCACCCAACCAATGGCCCCAAAGCCCAGCGTCACGATCAGCACAATCCAGACAAAGCGGTTGGACAGGTCAAACCACAGCAAGGTGGCGATGGCGATCGACAACAAGATCAGCACCCCACCCATGGTGGGGGTGCCGCTTTTGGACAGGTGGGACTCCATGCCATAGCCGCGAATCGGCTGACCAATTTTGAGTGAGGTCAAGCGGCGGATGACCCAGGGGCCTGCGGCTAGGCCGATCAGCAAGGCGGTCATCGCAGCCATCACAGCGCGGAACGTGATGTATTGGAAAACACGCAAAAAGCCCCACTCGGGGGACAAAGTTTGCAACCATTGGGCCAGGCTAAGCAGCATGGGGCTCCTCTTTTTTATTGTGATTTTTCGCTTCAGCTGTGCTGTTTGACTGCAAGGCCTGGACCACGCGCTCCATCTTCATGGTGCGCGAACCTTTGACGACCACGCTGCGGAACTGGCCCACATGGGCTGTGACGCTGGACAACAGGCTGTCCATGTCCTCAAAATGTCGGGCCGATCCGAAAGCCTTTGAGCTGTGCACGCTCAAATCACCCAGGCAATACAGCGCCTCGATGCCGCGCTCAGTCGCGTAGCGGCCGACCTCGGCATGGAATTCAGGGCCTTGGTGGCCCACCTCAGCCATATCACCCAACACCAGCAAACGCGGTGCGGGCAACTCGGCCAGCACGTCGATGGCGGCGCGGACCGAGTCGGGGTTGGCGTTGTAGGTGTCGTCGACCAAGGTGATCTCGTCTGTTGCGGTGTACACCACCAACGCGCGCGAGCGGCCCTTGACCGGCTCAAAGGCGACCAAGCCCTGAGCCACAGCGGCCAAAGACACGCCGGCGGCCAGTGCGCAGGCCGTAGCGGCCAAAGCGTTTTTGACGTTGTGCCGCCCTGCAATGTGCAGGCGAATGGGTGCGGTGCCCACGGGCGTTTTGAGGGTGAAATGCCAGGCGCCAGACTGCCAGACCACGACCGCTGCAAACACCTCGGCCAGGGCATGGGCGTCGGGGGCCGCCGCCATGGCAAAGCAGCGCTGCACACGCTGGCCCGACAGGCCTTGCCACATGGGCGTAAATGCTTCGTCGGCCGGAAACACCGCCACGCCCTCAGGGGGCAAGGCCTGCAATACAGCGCCGTTTTCATGCGCCACGGCTTCGACCGTGCCCATGAACTCCTGGTGCTCGCGTTGCGCGTTGTTGACCAGGGCCACACTGGGCTGCGCCATTTTGGCCAAATAGGCGATCTCACCGGGGTGGTTCATGCCCAACTCGACCACGGCAATGCGGTGGTGGGCGCGCAAATTGAACAAGGTCAATGGCACGCCGATGTCATTGTTGAAATTGCCTTGGGTGGAGAAGGCGCCATCCCCCGCATGGGCACGCAAAATGGACGCGATCATTTGCGTCACGGTGGTTTTGCCGTTGCTGCCGGTCACGGCGATCAGCGGCAAACTGAACTGCGCACGCCAGCCTGCGGCCAGCTCGCCCAAAGCGATGCGTGCATCGGGCACCACCAGCGCAGGCAAGCCTTGCGCCAGCGCCAGGGCTTCGCCCGAGGCCTCGCACACCACGGCCACGGCGCCCTGCGCCTTGGCCTGGGCGATGAAGTCGTTGCCATCGAAACGCTCACCGCGCAAGGCCACAAACAAGTCGCCCACTTGCAGGCTGCGGCTGTCGGTATGCACCCGGTCGGCCACCACATCTTGGACACCCACGCCACGGGCTTGGCTCAACCAGCCCAGGGCGAGATTCAAATTCAGTTTCATGGACTCAGGGACGTTCATGCGTGAACCCCCATCCGTTGCAAAGCGCGTTGCTGCAAAGCCGCTTGTGCTTGGGCAACGTCCGAAAACGGGTGGCGAACGCCCCGGATCTCCTGCTCGCTTTCGTGGCCTTTGCCCGCCACCAGCACCACGTCTTGCGCAGCTGACTGCGCCACCGCATCGGCAATCGCCAAGGCACGGTCCAGTTGAATACTGACCGACTGAGGGCGGGTCAGGCCTTGGACCATCGCGGCCACAATGGCCTCAGGCGATTCACTGCGGGGGTTGTCGCTGGTCAACACCACTTGGTCGGCCGCAGCTTCGGCGGCCGCCGCCATCAAGGGGCGTTTGCTGGCATCGCGGTCACCACCACAGCCCAGCACACACCACAGGCGACCGCCACGCAGCGTCGCCTGCGAACGCAGCGCGGCCAGGGCCTGGGTAATGGCGTCGGGCGTGTGGGCATAGTCCACAACCACCAAAGGGCTTGTCACATCGGCTTGGGCAGCCAACAGCTCAAAAGTCACGCGCTCCATGCGACCAGGCACCGCCGTCAGCTGGGCACAAGCCTGCACCGCTTGCGCCAGGTCGAAACCCAGGGCGCGCAAACTGCCGATCACGCCCAGCAGGTTGTCCATGTTGTAGTCGCCGATCAGGCTGGTGTGCAAGGTCTGAACGGTGTCACCCTCGATCACATCAAAGGCCAAACCCTGGTCGCTGGCCAAGGCACGCGCTTGCAGACGAGCCGGGCCGCGCCGCGAGCAGGTCCAAACGTCGAGCGAGCCGCTTTGCAACTGCTGGGCCAACAAAGCGCCTTGCACATCGTCGATGTTGATGACGGCTGCTTGCAAACCGGGCCAAGCAAACAATGCGGCCTTGGCAGACCAGTAGCGGGCCATGTCCCCGTGGTAATCGAGATGGTCCTGGGTGAAATTGGTGAACACGGCCACGCGAATGTGTGTGCCATCCAGGCGGTGCTCGGCCAGACCGATGGAGGAGGCTTCGATGGCGCAGTGCGTCACGCCGTCGCCCGCAAACTGCTGGAACTGGCGCTGCAGCAGCACCGGGTCGGGCGTGGTCATGCCGGTGGTCATCAGGTGGGGCAAACGGCCCACGCCGAGGGTGCCCACCAGCCCGCAAACTTTCTGAAGCACGGGCGAAGACAGGGCCTGCGCCAACCACCAGGCCGTCGATGTTTTGCCGTTGGTGCCCGTGACCGCCAGCACCTGCAAGGCGTGGCTGGGGTGCTCATAGTAGGCGTCGGCCAACCAGGCGGTTTGCGCCTTCAGGTCGGGCATGCAGGCCAGGCTCTCTTGGTCGGGGTCCTGCAGAACGTTCAGCCAAGGTGCGTGTCCGGCCTCTTCCATCAGGCAAGCACGGGCGCCTTGCGCCAAGGCCTGCGCCAGATAACGCCGTCCATCAGTGGCAGCGCCCGGCCAGGCAATGAAACCGTCGCCTGCTTGCACCAGTCGGCTGTCGGTGCGCAACTCACCCGTCACGCGCGAGTGCAACCAGCGGGCCGCTTCCTGAGCGCTGTGCAAGGTCTGCATCAGAACGACTCCTCAACCGCTTTGGCCACGATCTGCGGCTTAACTGCCATGTCGGGCTGAACGCCCATCAGGCGCAAGGTTTGCTGAACCGTCTGGCTGAACACGGGCGCGGCCACGGCACCGCCGTAGTAAACCCCGTTGGAGGGTTCATCGATCATCACCGCCACCACGATGCGGGGCTGCTCGACAGGGGCGATGCCGACGAAAAAGCCCCGGTATTTCTTGCTGGCGTAACCCTTGCCTTCTTGCTTGCGGGCCGTGCCCGACTTGCCACCCACCGAATAACCGATGGTCTGGGCTTTTTGTCCGGTGCCGCCGGGCCCTGCTGCCATTTGCAGCATCTTGCGCATGGCTTTGGCGTTGGCGACGCTGAACACACGCGTGCCCTGCACCTGTTGCTCGGCTTTCATCATGGTGGCCGGCACGATCTCGCCGTCACGCGCAAACACGGTGTAGGCCCGTGCCATCTGAAACAAACTGCCCGACACGCCATAGCCATAGCTCATGGTGGCCTGCTCTATAGGCCGCCAGGATTTGTAGGGCCGCAAACGACCGCTGACCACGCCAGGAAATGGCAAGGCGGGTTTTTGTCCGAAACCCAACTCGGTGAACATCTCCCACATCTCGCGGGGCTCGAGCTGCATGGCCATCTTCACGGTGCCCACGTTGCTCGACTTCTGGATCACCTCGTTCACGCTCAGCATGCCGTAGGTGTGCACGTCGCTGATGGTCGAGCCGGTGATGTTGATGCGTCCCGGGGCCGTCTGGATCATCGTCTCGGGTTTGACCAAGCCTTGCTCCAGGGCCAAGGCCACCGTGAAGGGCTTCATGGTCGAGCCCGGCTCGAAACTGTCGGTCAAGGCACGGTTACGCAATTGCTCACCGCTGAGGTTGACGCGCCGCGACGGCGAATAACTGGGGTAATTGGCCAACGCCAAGATTTCGCCAGTCTGCGCATCCAGAACCACCACGCTGCCCGCCTTGGCTTTGTGCTCCTTGACCGCATCGCGCAGGGTCTGGTAGGCGTAAAACTGGACTTTGCTGTCGATGCTCAGCTGCAGGTCCTTGCCGTCAACCGGATGCACGGTTTCACCCACGGCTTCGACCACACGACCCAGCCGGTCCTTGATCACACGGCGCGAACCGGCCTGACCGGCCAGCTGCTTCTGGAAAATGAGTTCCACGCCCTCTTGACCCTGGTCTTCCACATTGGTAAAGCCCACGATGTGCGCGGCCGCTTCACCCTCGGGATACAGGCGCTTGTATTCTTTGATGTCGTAAACACCTTTGATGCCCAGCGCTCGAATTTCTTTGACCACGGGTTCGTCCATCTGGCGACGCAGCCAAACAAAGGTCTTTTCTTCGTCCTTGAGCTTGTGCTCC
Organism: Limnohabitans sp.; assembly: GCA_044349375.1. Classification (GTDB taxonomy): domain Bacteria; phylum Pseudomonadota; class Gammaproteobacteria; order Burkholderiales; family Burkholderiaceae_C; genus Limnohabitans_A. The sequence continues at coordinate 299 of JBIKRC010000035.1, read as the reverse complement.
AGCTCGTCGGGCGTCATCTCCAGCAAACGGGCCAATTGGCGCAGCTTGACCGGGTCACGCTCCAGATCTTCCGGATTGGCCCAGATGCTGGGGGCCGGCACGCTCGACGCCAGCAAAACACCATTGCGGTCGAGCACTCGCCCACGATTGGCGGGCAATTCCAGGGTACGGGCAAAACGCACCTCACCTTGGCGCAGGAAAAAGTCGTTGTCGATCACCTGAACATGGGCCGCTCGGCCGACCAGGCCCAAAAAACCCAAGGCCATGGCGGCCACAATCAGTTTGCTGCGCCAGACCGG